>SCQT01000140.1 GCA_004322015.1 Chitinophagaceae bacterium | reverse complement strand
AACTGAAGGATGCCGATTAACCGGATTCTGGTATAGTTAACACGGGAAGTGGCGCAGGCCGGTAGCGCACCTGGTTTGGGACCAGGGGGTCGCAGGTTCGAATCCTGTCTTCCCGACTAATAAGGGGTTCAAACGAATCCAAAAGCCCGTAAATATCAGTATTTACGGGCCTTTTTATTTTTTCTTGTATCAATTTATAGCATCAAATCGCAAAGTTCTCGTGAGCTAATCCGTGAGTAAAATTCCTTCTTAGTTTTGACTCACGGGAATACTTATAAACAGCTATGACACAATAAGTTATTTCATTTTATTTGGCGTCATCCCAGAGGATTTGAGTTCGAATCCTGATTTATTTCCGTTGAATTTTTTGAAAGGACGATAAAACCACTTTATCGAACTTAAAATTTATGGAAAATGGACAGTCAAAACCAAACCTTCAGCATTGATTTTATCACCCGAATCAGTAAAAAGGATAAGTCCCTTGCCTCTATCTATGCCCGTATTACGATTGATGGTGCAATCAAAGAAATTTCCCTTCACCAGTCCATCCCGAAGGAAAAATGGGATCATAAAGGAGAAGTAGTAAACGGGAAAACCCCTGAAGCTCGTGCGATTAACGAACATATTGAGAAAGTACGTTTCCGTTTGCGTGAAACTTATCTGAAACTACAGGGGGACGATAAAATCCTTACGGCTGAATCCGTAAAGGATGCTTATCTGGGCAGAAATTCAAATAAAAAAGGTCATACGCTTTGTGAACTTATTAAATACCATGATAAAATCAACAGAGGCGAGCTTGCGGGGGGTACCATGAAGAATTATGTAACGACTGAAGAATACATTAAGCTATTCCTGAAACATCAATTCGATCGTGAAGACATTTTTCTTTCTGAACTGGACTTTCAGTTTATTACGGATTTTGAATATTATATCCGGAATAATCCTATTAAAAAATGGGATCCATGTCAGGGGAACGGGCTTGCCAAGCATCTCGAAAGAGTGAAAAAAATGGTGAAATGGTCAAAAAAACTGAAATGGATCAAAGAAAATCCGTTTGAGGATTATACAATAACAAAGAAAAAGGCCAAAAGAAAAAAATTAACCGTTGCAGAATTATATAAAATCCAAACACAGAAATTTACCAATCCTACCTTAGCTTTCGTACAGGATTTATTCATCTTTAGTTGTTACACAGGTTTAGCTCATGCGGATGTGTTAAAGTTTTCAGGGAATGATATTGAGTTGGATAGTGACGGCAACCCTTGGATAACAACCTATCGGCAGAAGTCAGAAGAGCTCTCTCCTATTCCATTATTGGAAACCGCCATAAGTTTAATAAATAAGTATAAGAACGATCCACGTTCCATACAGAAGGGAACAATCTTTCCCCCTAAATCCAATCAGGATGTCAACCGGAACTTAAAGATAATAGGAGAAGTGTGTGGTATAAAAAAGGAAATAAATTTTCATTTAGCCCGCCACACATTTGCAACCGCCGTAACATTGAAGAATGGTGTTCCCATAGAAACCGTATCCAAAATGTTAGGGCATAAGAAGCTAAGTACAACAATGATCTATGCGGAGGTGGATGAAGAAAAAATAGAGGAAGATATGACAGATATAGAGGTGCGCTTAAATAAAAGAATGGAAAAAATAAGTAAACAACCCTCTCTGGTTTAGTTTCACTCTTAACAATACCTTGATAAACCGCATCCCGGTAGTAAAAGATTATGCGGTTTATCTAAATAGCCACAGAGGATGACATTTTCTCACAATTCCACCTAAATTTTACCGAACTCGGTACAGGTTGTGAGTCTTTGCATTCGGTTGAATGCACCTTTGCCTCAGACATTAAAACTGATGCAAAATGAATGCTTATCCAACTGTTCCGAATCAACTACATCAGGAACGCCCCGCCGGCCAACTGGTCACTATAAATGATCTGCTGGTTTTGAAATCCGACCTTCTCAGTGAGTTCAAAAAACTCCTCAAAGAAGCCGGTGGCCAGCCGGTAAAGAAATGGCTCAAAAGCTATGAAGTCAGAAAGCTACTCGGCATTTCTCCCGGGACATTACAAAACCTCCGTGTAAACGGCACGCTTCCCTTCACAAAAATCGGAGGAGTTATCTACTACGACCAGGAGGATATTAAGGAAATGCTCCAGTCCAGGAAATCTAAAATCTTTTAAACCTACTACTCATGAAACCAAAGAAAACCACTTCGGGTAATGGTAAAGACATGCCGCCCAAGCTACAGCATGTAAAAATTTATTTCGATCAAAAAGGACAACCAGATGAAGCTGCTGAAGCTTTTTTTAAGCATTATAAATCAGTTCACTGGAAGACGAAAACAGGCTGCCCCATAAAGGATTGGAAAGCTACGGCGGCCAACTGGATATGGCAACACCGACCTGAGAAGCCTTTGTCCATTGAAATAAAACTTAAGCTACAATTTCAAAACTCCTTTTAATTATGGCAATTACCAGGCATCAACTGACCAAAGAGGTCTATTACAGTTCCCATACCAGCCTGAAATCTATTCCCGCGCTGGCTGATGAAGGGAAAGATTTACAAGACCCTTCCATGCTTTTCGGTAAATATATTCCTGAGAAATGCCTGATCCATTTTCCCAGTCCGAGAGGGGTTGGAAAATCCTGGTTTTGTATGCAGCTATGTATTGCCATAGCGGGAGAATGGACAGAATTTCTGGGAGAAGAAATCAACCTTCACGGCAATACTCTTTACATCAATAATGAACTTTCGGAAACAGTAATCCGGCGAAGAGCGAAAAAATTAACGGATCATTTGCCAAAAGAAACTTCTCATAATTTCAAAGCAATGGTCTATACTTTGCGTAATAACCTGGCTACAGATATGCCGGTACTGGTACAAATCCTGAATAAACTAAAACCTGTCCTGGTCATTATTGATAACCTGCGCCTGGCATTTATGGGTACAGATACCAACAATAACAAGGAAATTACCCAGCTCATGTTTATGCTTTTAGCATTCTGTGAAAGCAGCCGTGCCTCCGTAGTCATTACGGATCATTTCAGAAAACATACTTCTTCCCTGCTGAGTGAAAGCGACCTTCAAACCGGTTCCGGTATCAAAACAGACCTATCTGATGGCGATTTTTTTCTCAGAAAAAGTGCGCAAGACAAAAATTTACGGCTACTCAAAAGAGGCAAGTCCCGTCATTTTGAGGAAGAAGATTTTGCTAAATTAATCCGCCTGAACGGCCAAAGTTTATGGTTTGAGCTGGTGGAAGAACAGGTCAATGAAGCGGAACATATTTGTATAAAAACGCTGCAGGATAAGGAAGAACAAAAGGATATTGCCCGATCGCTTAAAGGTCAGGGACACTCTTTGGAAGATATTGCCCGCATATTGGGGAAGGGCAAAACCACCATTCACCGGTGGCTTCATAAAGAGGAATTACCTGAAGACAAGAAGAACAATTCTTACCAAAAGTCATCAGATAATATAGAAAATAAAGACCCACCGGAATAGGCTTGTTTTCCTGTAGTTTCGTTCCGTTTTATTTGTGCGTGAAATGGAACAAAACCCCCCACTCCTATAAGTTGATTATCAATAACTAATTTTTATAAAACGGAACAATTTTCACAGGAGTGGAACGAAAACGGAACGAATCAGGCTTAAAAACGGAATGGAACGGAAAATGACAATAAGTAATTCATTACCAGTTTATTAGTTTTAAAGAATGGAACAAATAGTGGAACGAAACGGAACGAATGGAACTTTTTCTCCTATTTCAAAAACGAATTTCAATATATTATTTGACATGAAACCAGACCATTTAATATCAGCTATTGGAATGTTATTCTTTACCTGCATAAAAGAGGCAAGCGACCAACATACTCTATGTTAAAATGCAAGCGTGAGAATGCAATATGTAACGCACTACCTTTCCTTTCATGGCAACTTTTTTTATCAAGATGAGTGTTTTACTGAATCAAATTTTAGCATCCATTTAAAATATTTTGCTTAAACGATGCTGCGGAAGTGGGAAATATTTCTGTTGGTTTTTGAAAAAATATTCCAATGATATCATATCATAAACTAATAAGGCTAATAAAAATTTGCCATCTTAAAAAGTAACAGACTTCATTTTATTAAAGGTATCTAAACAGATCACAATTAATCCGATTTTAAAGGCTGGTAAAAGCTTGTAAAATGTGCCCTGCCCCGGAGCGCAGGGAGCAAGATGTACGTTTGTTACACAAACGGATCTTGCCCTCCTCCGAAGTCGTCCGTGATTTTAGAAAGTCCTCGGAACTCGGACTTTCCGGTTTTAATTTTTAATACTAATAATATGGCTGACACAAAAAATAATGAAAACAAAACCTATTGGTTAAACATCCGGCTTACTGCTGTTGAAAGAGAAAAGATTCTTGCCAAATGCAAGGAAACCACCTGTAGGAGCCTGAGCGAGTATGCCAGAACGGTGCTTTTTCAAGAGAAAGTGACAGTCAGGTACAGGAATGATTCCTTGGATAAATTAATGGAAGAATTGATTTTGCTGCATAAAGAATTGAATTATCTCGGTAACAATTTCAACCAGGTGGTGACTAAAATCAATGCCGTAAAAAGCGCGGGCGAGTTATCCTTTTGGCTATCAGTCAGTAGGAAATTACAGCAGCAGCTTTTGGAAAAAACAGAAATCATCAAATTACATATCACTCATCTTTCAGAAAAATGGTTGCAAGATTCATCAGCGGTAAATCCATAGAAGGCGCATTACGGTATAATGAACAGAAGGCAGTTAAAGGTAAAGCCGCCTGTATAGCTGCAGCAGGTTATCCTATAGATAAAGAGCTGCTTTCTTTTCATCACAAGCTGGCAAGGTTAAATAACCTCGCCGCTTTAAATTCGAGGGTAAAAACAAATTGTGTGCATATCTCCCTGAATTTTGACCCGTCGGAGGATTTAAGCGATCAACAACTTTGCAGGATAGCTGATTTTTATATGAAAGAGATTAGATTCTCATTCCAACCTTATTTGGTTTACCGTCATGACGATGCGGCTCATCCACATATTCATATCGTCTCGACAAACATTCAGCCGGACGGAAAACGAATTGCCCTGCATAATATTGGTCGCAACCAATCCGAAGAAGCCCGCAAGAAAATTGAAAAGATATTCGGATTAGTACCGGCTGAAAGTAGAAAGAAAGAGCAGCATATTTATTTGAAACCGGTAGCCTCAGAAAAAGTTATTTATGGAAAATCGGAGACCAAAGCTGCCATTTCTAACGTAGTGAGAGAAGTTATCCGCTCATGGAAATTTACCTCACTGGCTGAATACAATGCCATCTTAAAGCGATACAATGTAATGGTAGATTCAGGAAAGGAAGGAAGCCGGATGAAAGAAAAAGGCGGCTTGGTATATGTGATTTTGGATGAGGAAGGAAACAAAACCGGTGTGCCCATAAAAGCATCTTCCATTTATACTAAGCCTACGCTTGCCCGGTTGAAGCCATACTTTGAAGAAAATAAAGAACGACGTAAGCCTTACAGCGACAGAATCAAAAATTGTATTGATAGCGCATTGGAAAATCAACAGATCAATTGCAAAGAAGACCTTCAAAAGGGTTTGGCCCAAGATGGCATCCAGGTTATTTTCAGGGAGAACGCTGAAGGCAGAACTTATGGTGTCACCTTCCTGGACATGAAAGCAAAAGTGGTTTTCAATGGCAGTGATTGGGGAAAAGCTTACAGCGCTTCGGGTATATTAAAACGACTTGGTCCGGATGCAAAAACAGAAAAAATTGTACGGTTACAAAATGAAAAATGGGTATGGGAAGTTTTACAAGATATTGATTTTAGCAAAGGATTTGCTTCGGCGCTTGCACAACTGTATGCAAAAGGAATCGTCATCAGCCGACAGGAAAATGAAGATGGGGAGATTACTTTTTGCTATGAAAGCAGGCAAAACCCAAAACCCATTCTTGTTCCGACTGACAAGAAAATGAACGCTTACCTGCTGGCCAATGAGTATTCCTTAAAAATAGAAAACAGCCTCAAAGAAAAACTTCAATCAGTATTTAAAATTCTGCCTTCCATAGAATTTTTAAAAAACCGGATAGAAGATTTATTAGAAGCGGAAAAAGAATCCGGTAACTATCCGCTAAATCAAAGAAGAAAAAAGAAAAGAAGTAAACCCAATTGGTAACAGGTAAACCAACAAAACAATCATATGTCCACCGGAGAAAATGAACATGGCCTGAGAGCTGTTATTGACTTGACCCGGCTATTAAGCATCGCCGTTTTACTGCTTCACTTTTATATCATTTGTCATCCTGCATTTAGTGACTGGGGATTAACTGCAACCGTTATAGATCACATTATGCATAACCTAAGCAATCTTCCTGTGTTCAAAAATGCTGTTTCTGCTAAACTTTCTACTTTATTACTGGCCGTAATTTTTCTTGCCGGTATCAGAGGTAAAAAGGATGAAAGAATTAATTATAAGACTGCTTTAGCCTATCTTACTTCAGGGTTACTGCTATATTTTATCAGTAACCTTTTACTGTTTATTCCAGGTGATGTGAATCAAGTTTCAATGGCATACATGGGGGTTACTGCTATTGGTTATCTATTCATTATAGCCGGAGGTACTATGCTCAGCGGTGTGCTAAAACTAAAACTTCAAAAGGATATTTTCAACAAGGAAAACCAATCCTTTCCGCAGGAAGAACAGTTATTGGAGAATGAATATTCAGTGAATTTTCCTGCCAGGTATTACCTGAAAGGAAAGGTTAGAAAAAGTTTTATCAATATCATCAACCCTTTTCACGCTGTACTCGTTGCCGGAACACCCGGAGCAGGTAAAACTTATTTTGTTGTGCGCAATGCGATTATTCAACAAATCAGGAAAGGTTATTGCATGTTCCTGTATGATTTTAAGTATGATGACTTGTCTAAGATCGCTTACAATGCCTTACTGAAATATCAAAAGCAGTACAAAGTATCTCCCGCTTTCTATGTGATCAATTTCGATAAGCCCATGCACCGTTGTAATCCTTTGGAGCCGCAGTTTATGGAAGATATTACGGATGCTGCGGAAAGCGCAAGGACGATCTTGCTGGGGTTAAACAGGGATTGGATCAGAAAACAGGGGGAGTTTTTTGTGGAATCACCTATCAATTTTCTGACAGCCGTTATCTGGTTTTTGAAAAAATACCAAGACGGGAAATTCTGCACGTTGCCCCATGCTATAGAATTAATGCAGGCAGAATACAAAGACTTATTTCCTGTATTAGGCACAGAGCCGGAAGTGGAAGTATTTATCAATCCCTTTGTTTCGGCTTATATTAACCGGGCCATGGAGCAACTAGAGGGACAAATTGCCTCTGCTAAAATTGCCTTAGCCAGGCTTTCAGCGCCCTCACTTTATTATGTGCTTACAGGAAATGATTTTACGCTGGATATAAATAATCCCGAGGCTCCGAAGATTATTTGCGCAGCCAACAACCCGGAAAAAAGTCAGACTTACGGAGCGGTGATTTCTTTATATGTTTTTCGCTTGCTCAGAGCCATACTGCATAAGGGTAGAAACAAAAGCAGCATTATCATTGATGAATTGCCTTCCATTTTCCTGAACGGTATCGAGCAATTTATTGCCGTAGCACGCTCTTATTTGGTGAGTACCATTCTGTGTGTGCAAGACTTCAGCCAGCTTACTAAAGATTATGGTAGGGAAATGGCTGATGTGATCATCAATATCTGCGGGAATATTATCAGCGGTCAGGTAACAGGCGCCACTGCCAGGCAGCTTTCAGAACGTTTTGGAAAGATCATGCAGGAGCGGGAAAGTGTTTCCATCAACCGGCAGGATACCTCCATCAGTAAATCCATGCAGTTAGACAGCGCCATTCCGTCTTCAACGATTGCCACACTCTCTTCAGGTGAATTTGTCGGTGTAGTGGCCGACAACCCCGAACAGAAAATAACATTAAAGGCTTTTCATTCAGAAATTATCAATGACCATGAAGCTATCCGGAAAGAAGAAGCAGGTTATAAAGATATCCCCCTGGTCAGAGAGGTAGATAATGGTACTATTCAGCAAAATTATCAACAGATAAAAGCCGATGTACAGTTTATTATTGAATCGGAAATCGAGCGTATTAAAAACGATCCTGAATTGGCGCATTTGATTATTTTGGAAAAGCAAGTGAAGAAATAAAGTTTTAAAATAACTTCCTTTTCAAATGTTTTAAACGAATGAACCCCTTGGCATCTTTAGTTTAATCATGGTTCCCATTTTACAACGGTATTTAACTATTTTGATGATCCTATACATTTATTCAACATTTCTCACTACTTTAGTATCGCCATAACGAAAAGTTATTTCTCATGATTTTAATTGCCATCTTATTTCCAGGACTTTCATTTTTATTAAGAGGTAAGATCATTAGCGCCGTCATCGCTATGATTTTGCAGATAATAGCTGTATTTTTCTTTCTCGTCTTTGGTATCGGCGCTTTATTATGGGTTATTTTGGCTATATGGGCCATCGCATCTTATAATGAGGCAAAGAAGGAAAAGAGGCATAAGCAAGTATTAAAAGTATTAAGGGGCGAAAAAGCGAAATAAATATTTTAGGTAAAATGCAACCTTACTGTGTAAGTTTCCTCGCTTTACAGCTACAAGACGCCACTTCTACCTCTTTGCGGAAACTGCTTACCAAAACGAACTTGCTAACCGGGTCGTTGTTTCCCAGCCATTCAACCGATACGAAAAGAGTATTCAAATCCGTGATATATCTTTCATTCCCCGAAACAGTCATAATGCCAACCAATCAGGGCAGCCATATTAGTAATAATCTTCACAGTAAAACTTAATCCCTTTAGGAATATTATTAATAGGCCGTTCCGCCGGAAAGGGTAGGTGCGGATCGCGTAGAGACACATAGTTTATGTTTATGAGAGAGTATTGTTTTATGTAATATTTAAAGCTATCATTAGCTCTTTAATTGTTAAACTAATGTTATAGCAATGAGAAACTTTTGGATAAATAAAAAATTAGTTATTATCTTTAACCGTTAAAATTGATTTAAAGTTTATTTTAACACAATAACCTTTTCCTGAAACTAAAAACCATCCGCGCTATGAAGTGGCGCTTTTATCTATTATCCCTGATCCTTTTCTCTATATCCGTAGAGATCTCTGAAGCCCAAAGTATATCTACCTCCACCAAGAACAAAGCGGATTCTACCCTGGAGGCACTCCGGCAGCAACGCACGGCCTTACAGCAATTACCCAACCGTTATTTTGCCAAAGTTTCTTCCAAAGCAGACCTGTTCAACCGGAGGCTCACCAAGAAAACGGAAAAGGAACTCCACCGCCTGCAAAAGCAGGAAGAAAAGATCAATGACAAATTATCGAAAGTGGACTCTGTGGCAGCCAAAGGATTAGCATTAGGCAATTCTATTGATTCAATTTCCCACTTGCAGGATTTGATAAAAGAGAAAGTCAGTCGTCTTACTGCTAAAATCCCGGGGGGAAAATATATTCCCTATTTGGATTCCCTTCAAACCTCCCTGAATTTTTTGAACAAATATCAGTCACAGCTTAACGGTATTAAAAGTGCAGAAGGAAATCTTAGGCAGGGTATGGGCACCCTTCGAAAAGCTCAGGGTGATATGCAGCAATTAGAAGGGAAACTGAACCAGGTGCGAAACATCCAACAGTATATCCAGGAGAGGCAACAGCTCTTAAACGAAGCGCTGAGCAAATACGGGAGCGTATTCTCTGATAACCTCGGAAGCATCAATCAAGAAGTTTATTACTACAAGGCTACGATAGAAAATTACAAGCAATTGTGGGAACATCCCGACCAGGCAGAAGTCAAAGCGATGGAGATATTGTATAAAATGCCTGCATTTACCAAATTCATGCAGGAGCATTCGATGATAGCCGGCCTTTTTAGTATTCCCTCCGGATATGGGAGCGCAGGCAGCGTGGCAGGACTGCAGACCCGCGGTATGGTAGAAAGAGAACTGCAGCAAAGAATACAACAGGCAGGCCCCAACGGCATGCAACAGATACAGCAGCAGATGCAGCAGGCACAGCAGCAAGTGCAGCAATTGCAAAATAAGTTACCGGGAGCAGGAAGCGGCAGTGCAGCCATGCCGGATTTTAAACCGAATGACCTTAAAAGTAAAACGATATTACAAAGGCTGGACTATGGCACAAACATTCAATTTGAAAAGGCCACGGGCTGGTATCCGACTACAAGCAATATAGCGGCACAGATAGGATATAAATTTTCAAAGAAAGGCGAAGCCGGCATAGGAGCTTCTTTTAAATTAGGATGGGGTTCCTTCGGCTCCGCTCAGGAACCATCCAACGGCTCCGCTCAGGAACCATTTATCAGGAAGATACACTTCACGGCACAGGGAGTAGGATTAAGATCCTATCTGGATTACCAGTTAAGAGGAACAATATATATCTCAGGAGGCTATGAGATGACATATAATAAGACCCATCTTATCTCCCCCTCTGGGGGAGGCTGGGAGGGGGCTGGGTGGACGAAAAGCGCCCTGCTGGGGATAGAAAGAAAGTACAAGATATCCTCCCCCTTTGGGGGAGCCGGAGGGGGCTTGAATGGGACGGTGATGTTGCTGTTTAATTTTTTGTATAAGCAACAAGTTCCTCCAACGAGGAGTCCGCTGGTGTTTAGGGTGGGGTATGGGTTTTAAAGAGGTTTGGGGTTTGGGGTTTGAGGTTTAGGACAGTTTGAACAATGAATAATGAACGCTGAATATTGAGTATTGAATGTAAAAAAAAATTATCAATCAACTCTACAACGATAAACAGCAGTAACGTGAAAAATATAAACGTAATCAGATTTTTAATATTTCTATTGAGCAGTGTGAGCTTGTCCTTAAGTCTGTTTGCCCAGTCGGGGGAAACAGATCCGATATGGACTGCTGCTAAAAGTGCTGCTACCGTTATATCCGGATCATGGGATTTTACTTCTCCAACGATTCACTATGCAAACTTTATTGGAATAAATGATACCGGTTCAAATGACTATAATAATATGAATGGAGGTGTAATTATACAAGGTGCCGTAGGGTGGAGAACATTTTTAGGTATTCGGTATGCCTATTTAAATCCTGTTTTAACTACAAATGCTTACCCGAATACGGTTAATACCGATTCATGGGTACAGACTTATTCCCCTTATTCATCAGAGGCCTTAGAATTGGACAGGAACGGTAATTTGAATATTTATATTGCACCTCCTGATCAGCCTTCTGGTACATTTTCTTCTTTTTGGGGAACACCTAAGGTAGTAGCAACTCAAGATTGGTCTTCCTCTCAATTCCCTACTAAATCAGGTTCCGGTGCAACAGGTATATGGGGAATAAATATAAGTGGAAATGCAGAAACCGCCACCAGTGCAACTTTAATAAATGAGCAAACGCCCCAATGGACGACCACCGGTTCAACAATTTACAGTACTAATTCAGGAGATGTCGGAATTGGCACAAATAACCCAACCGGTAAATTGACCGTAGACTATAGCAACGGAGATCCTAAAAGCTTATCAATATTTTCTTCTTCAACTGACCCGGCGAATAGCCCAGTGGGTGGGTTGAGATTTTCATGGTATGGGGATAATTATGCAGATATTCAGATGGTAAGAGGCAATAACGCAATCGATGGGCTGGGATTAGCATTTTTAACTTCTGCCAGTGATTCAAGAACTACAACGGAAGCAATGCGTATTACACAAGCAGGAAATGTCGGTATTGGTACCAGCAATCCTCAATCTAAGCTCGCTGTCAACGGTACCGTCACTGCTACTGAAGTAAAAGTTACCCAAACAGGCTGGTCAGATTTTGTATTTGATCCTGCTTACAGATTACCCAAGCTTTCTGCTACGGCCACTTACATTAAAGCAAATCATCATCTGCCAGATATTCCTTCTGCTAAGGAAATAGAAAGCAAGGGACTGAATTTGGGAGATATGGAGAAAAGGCAGATGCAGAAAATAGAGGAGTTGACTTTGTATCAGATCAATGCAGATAAAAAGATCACGCAACTTGAAAAAGAATTATCTGAATTAAAAAATGAAGTTGAACAATTGAAAAATGAATCCAGATGAAAAATTTAGTTGTATTTGTTTTTACACTACTGTTATTTTATGAAGGATATGCCCAGACGAATACATTTCCTGCTTCAGGCAATGTAGGCATAGGGACGACTACCCCTTCATTTCCTTTAACGGTATCAGGAGAAGCAAACGCTTCCCAGGGCTTTTTTACATCCGGATACAATACGACTTTTAATAATCAGGGCGGATATATGATGTGGAATTTAAGTACTTGGGTTGGAGAAACCGACTTCATCAATAATCAGGGCGGAGGGATAGGCGGTTTTCGATGGTATAATACACCCCCCAGTGGTTCTCCTCTAACTACTTTAATGACTTTAACAGGATCCGGAGATTTAGGGATTGGGACAACTTCGCCAATAACTAATCTGCAAATTGACCCAAATGGTTCGGGTGGCGGGATATTAATTGGGAATTCTAATACCAGTAGCGGCGGTTATACAAGCCTTTCCATGAATATTTCATCTTATAAAAGCGGAAGCGGGACTATTCAGTGTATTTCTTCTGCTGGAAGTTCTTATGGGAATCTTTTATTAAACCCATCTGGTGGAAATGTGGGGATTGGGACTACCTCACCTTCAGAGAATCTGACTATAACAGGAACTGTCTCCCCCGTTATTCTGATTAAGAGCACCAATGAAACTAATAGTGCTGGCGGATTATTAATTGGGCAGACCAGCACGCCAAGTTCTTACATTTCAAGTCCGGAACGTGACCTATCTATTGATTGGGGCTGGCCAAATACTTTGATATTAGGAGATACAGAACAAGGCAATTATGGCGGCAAAATAGTGATACCCAGTGCGCACGTGGGGATTGGCACATCGAACCCTCAATCCTTACTTGCAGTTAATGGAACCGTCACTGCTACGGAGGTAAAAGTCACCCAAACAGGCTGGTCAGATTATGTGTTCAATCCTGGATATAAAATAAAACCGCTCTCAGAAGTTGCAGCTTATATTCATAAGAATAACCACCTGCAAGGTATTCCTTCCGCAAAGCAAATAGAAAAAAAGGGATTGAACTTAGGCGACATGGAGAAAAAGCAGATGCAGAAGATAGAGGAATTGACACTGTATGTTATCCATTTAAATCAAAAGTTGGAATTGCAAAACGCAAAGATAGAAAAGTTAGAAAAAGAGCTTCGACAAATCAAACATCGCTAACTATGATAAAAGGATTCTTTATTAGCATTGGTATTTTGTTATTGGTCAATTACAGTTTTGCTCAGACAAATACTTTCCCTTCTTCGGGGAATGTAGGTATCGGGACGACAAGCCCGGCATCTACGTTAGAAATTAATTCAAATCTTTCATCAAGCAATTTATTACAGATATATAATGCCGGAATATTAAGATACATCGTTTCATATACCGGTACTCAGGTATGGTATCTAAATAATACAATATCAGAAGCTGGTTCAATATAAATTTCAACTCCAGGAGGCTACCCTGGAATAATGTTTTTTACTGATTCCTCCGGTAATTATATTAACCGGTTTAATATTCTAAATGAAGGAAATTATTTTGGAATGGGATATAACAATGGTAATACTGCTTTTAGTATAAACCAATCCGGTAATGTGGGCATTGGGACCACCAATCCTACCGGAAAATTAACGGTAGCGGGGGTTAGCAATTATAACAATATCCAATTTACCGGGAATTCATCTAATGGTGTTGGTATTAGTATAGAAAATACTCAATCCGCAGGTCACAAATATGACTTATTCTCAAGTGGATCGAGTGACGATGTAGGCTCTGGTGATTTCGCAATATATGATGAAACAGCAGGTTCTTATCGTTTTGCCATTAGTCCTTCCGGCAACGTCCTCATCGGCAAAACCTCGCAAACGAACACTGCATACAAGTTAGACGTCAACGGCAACATCCGTGCAAACCAGGTAACAGTAAATGCCACGGGGGCGGATTATGTATTGGATTCCAGTTATCATTTACCCTCTCTTGATCAGCTTCAGAATTTTATTAAAGCTAATCATCATCTGCCTGGTATTGCGCCGGCAAAGCAAATGCAATCCGAAGGAATAAATCTGGGAAATAATCAAACACAGCTTTTGAAAAAAATAAAGGAGTTGACGTTGTATATTATAGCTGAAGATAAAAAGAATCAGCAATTACAAATGCCATTAAATTCTTTAAAATAGGAATTTAAGGCTTTTAAAAACAAGTATAAATGAAAAATATATTTTCCTTTTTTGTTTGTTTGCTTATCGTTCATTATAGCGTAGCACAGACTTATTCTTTGGCTCCTTCCTCCGGACAAAACGGATTTGTTGTATTTGACAGCAGGAATACTAATAGTTTACCACAGGATAAGAATATGGGTTTTTATGGAGATTTTAAAACCAATGTCACAGATGGATTGAATGATGGAGGAACTTATAACGGATTGCTTACATTCCGGCAATATGGAATAAATACCGATTTCAGCGGAGGGTTATCTCATCAGTTAGGGTTTACGGATAATAACAATATTTGGATACGAAGCGGCAGCTACTCCACATGGGGAAGCTGGTATGAAATATGGAGCTCTGAAAATTTGAATAAGGCCAATTATATCAATAAGGAGAATCAGAATTATTACCAAGCCAATACCTGGATACAATTTAACGGAAATAATTACGGATTATATTTCCCCAATAGTGGAAGCGGAGTTCATTTAGCTCCCAATTCC
Source organism: Chitinophagaceae bacterium (assembly GCA_004322015.1). GTDB lineage: Bacteria > Bacteroidota > Bacteroidia > Chitinophagales > Chitinophagaceae > FW021-bin31. The sequence continues at coordinate 6,547 of SCQT01000140.1, read as the reverse complement.
ATTTCTTCCTATGGGTCCTTTGAGATTGATGGCTCTAAAAACGGGTATACTGGAATCTTATTTGGTTCCACTAATACTGAAACTACTCCTAATGTTATGTTTGATGAAAATGGAAACGGGGGTGTAGATTATCAAGGGAATATCTGGGGTTTCTATTATGATCTTACTAATAATTATTTAGCTATCGGAGGAACTAACAATGCTGCTACAGGTTCATTATATGCCGGTGGCGCCATTTTTAATAATAATGTCCTCATCGGCAAAACCTCTCAAACCAATACATCCTACAAATTAGATGTGAACGGAAATATCCGTGCTAACCAGGTGACGGTGAATGCTACCGGGGCGGATTACGTGTTTGATCCGAACTATAAATTAAGTTCTTTAGATTCATTAAATAATTATATCAGGCTGCATCATCACTTACCCGGAATACCCTCGGCAAAAGAAATGCAAAAAAGTGGAATGAACGTGGGAGTCACCGAGACGGTACTATTAAAAAAGATAGAAGAGCTGACTTTGTATGTGGTCAAATTACAAAAAGAGGTGGAGGAGCTGAAGGCGGAGAAACGGTGAGGGGGGTTGGCAGTTGGCTGTTAGCAGTTGGCTATTGGCAGTTGGCAATGGAATAGCATAATCAATAACGGGAGCTTGATGCCTTTTACCATGATAACCCAGGCAATATTGCCGGTCCGATGATGCCTTGAGTGCGCTTTTAATACCCTTGATCCATGCTTGATCTACCCTTGATCTTGGCAGTGGCAGTCCCGAAGTTTCGGGAGCGGTAAGCAATAAATGGTAATTGGAGGATTGAGAGTGCAGAATAATGAATGAAGTTTAGAAATAAAAACGATCCATCTAAAAGCAAACAACCTATTCATGAAAAAGATAAGCAAACTTATTCTTTTACTTTTTTTCCTGCCTACGGCACTTGCCGGCGTCCTTGCTCACGAGGCGAGTGCCCAGGTCAATCTTCAAACCGGCAGTGCCGTGTTCAGCCTGCCGTTATTTAACTGGCAGGATAATGAAAGCCGTTTAACAACCGTGATCGCCCTGGATTATAATTCCGGTAACGGACTGAAGGTAGATGAAACGGCTTCGGATGAAGGACAAGGCTGGAGCCTGGTAGCCGGGGGAGCGATCACCCGGCTGCAGGTGGGCGAGCCGGATGACCAGAAAGCTTATTACAAAGGTATTCAGAGCGGCGCAAAGGAACAGGATGGCGATATTACCAAATATCCGGCAGGTTATCTATACGCACCTGTTTCCGCTTCGATGGGATGCCCGAATGCTTTGACTAAATATCCCTTATATAAGGCCAAGAATACTTTATACAAACAGCATAATATCATAGCTGAAGACCGGGAGCAGGATTATTTTACCTTTCAGTTCAACGGCAAAGCAGGCCTCTTTGTGCTGGATCCTTCCACGAATACCGGCATTTCCCTGGGAGACAGCAAAATGAAGATATCCTTTCAGACGGATACTACGATGGCGACAGGTAATTATAACGGCATACGCACTACCATTACTTCCTTTACCATCCAGGATGTGGACGGGCTGATCTATAAATTTACCGAACATGGCATGACAAAAACCTTACAGCAACGATTTTGTAACGCAGACGCTACCCGCCCCCTGACACAGCCTACCTTTAAGGATAGCCGGGTGTACGACCAGGCGGGATTCGTCAATGATTCGCTACTGATCAACCCCTGGGTTATCAATAGCTGGTATCTTAAAGAGATAGATGATCCATTCACAGGCAGAAAAGTGGTATTCAACTATATCATTAGGAATGTGGACAATAACGCGGATATCTCTATCGCTACCAACCAGGGGAACGAAAGCTATGTGCTGCTGAGCAGAAGGACGTCCATTGCCACCCAACCGGAAATTTCTTCCATTACTTATCCTGACGGACACAATGTCATTTTCAATTATTCTCCGGCTGAAAGAGCGGACATGCCGGGAGAATATCCGCTGGCTTCTATGGATATTACCTACAATGGAAGGTATCTTTCAGAATATGACCTGAAGACTTCTTATTTTATCTCGAAACGTTACGGAATACCTGTTTCGGATGATGAGCAGCGTGTAGCCAGGCTTTGTTTGAGATCCGTGACCAAAGTGGGCGTGGATCTGGAAGCAAGCTCTCCTCCTTATCTTTTTGATTACTACATGGGCAATGCGGACAGCGCCGATGACTTTGTCCCGCCGCCTTTCTTCTATGCCAAGGATGTATGGGGATATTTTAACGGGAATAACAGCGTGGCATGGAATGGCGCTGCCATCCCGCTCAATATTCCCATCACGGGATTAAATTACAATGAGTTAAAAGGGCTCTGCTTTCTCAATCAAAATACTTCAGGGGTGGTTTTAAACCCCAAACCTGATTATGCAGAGAATGGACTGTTAAACCAGATCATTTATCCCACAGGGGGTACGCTGACGTATCAGTACAGCCAGAACTACGGGGTGCTGACGCCGGGAGGTTCCGATGTGATGGTGGGAGGAGTACATGTATCCGAAACGCTATCTACCGACGGCGGTTATGCACATGGTTGCAATAACCCCGTGGTGACCCATTACAATTATGATTTGAATGGCCCTGGCAGCGCTTCTTCCCTGTGGGGATTAGAGATGCCGGTCAATACCATCAGCGAGGACGTCAAATATATTCCTGAAGACAAAAAATGGGACTGGTGGACGGCGTCTTGCTATTATAAGTATCAATTTCCTGGCATCTTATCGCAAGACCAGTCCATCAATTTTTCTTTTTTGCAAAAAGCGATGGAATCACTTAGCCCCGTCTTTGGGGTCGCCAGCTACATCGGGGATGCCATGGATATAGCGACCGTAGTAGGTCCCAGCACCGGGGCAGGGGCCATCGTAGCAGTCGTGGTGGATGTCATTGGAGCCGTTACAGACCTTTATTTTACCTGCTGGAAAAGCGCTACCCAAGATTTTAACACGACCATTTATTACAATACCAACCTGAATGACGTGAGTCCATTGCCTCAGCAATTTAAACGAGTGGAGGTAGTAGAGGGCAACGGCGAAGATGGGAAAACGGTACAAACTTTTACCAATGGTGATGATTATCCACTGTGGATACCTGCCGGGGATGATTCCATTTTGTCTGCAGCGCAACGGTTTGCCCCCTGGGCTTACGGGCTGCCCAAGCTGACCACTGTTTACGATTCCGCCGGCAATATCGTCACCCAAACGCAAAATGTGTATGATACTATTTATGCCAAAGAGGAGCTGCAAGCCTACTGTTCATCGCGGCAACCGATGGATAGCCGCTCCCTGCAGCCGGAAGCAACGCCTGCAGAATGCCCCGTGCTCTCTTGTAAATGCGAAGTGCTTCAAAGCCATTCTGAACGTTATCCCTACTGGTCGTCTCCCTCCAAGACGCCCGGCGACGGCGGCTACGATGATTCCTCGTCTTATTCTACGCATACCCGTCCGGACACGCTGAATGTAGCTATTTACCCTGTTTATAGCGGCAGAGTGCAGTTGGATACCACTTATGTAAGAACCTATCACATTGGCAATCCTTCCCAGTATGTACAAACCATGACGGCTTATGCTTACAATACCTATTATAATTATGAGGTCAATCAGATTACTACACGGCAAAGTGACGGCGATATGAACTATAAATATATCCGCTACAGCAGCGATTATAACAACGGGAGTATCCTGAGCACTTTAGTCAATAACAACCTCGTTTCCGTTCCGGTAGAAACCAATACCTCGGTTATGAAAGCAGGCCAGAGCACGCTGCAATATTTAGGGGAGCACGTGACCGAATATACGCAGCTTGCCAACGGGAACATTGTCCCTTCCGACGTGCTGGAACAGCGCTTATCTGCACCATCTTCCACCATGCCGTTGTATGGCGGACCCGGCAGCAACATTTCCAATTATCATGTGGTCAGAGCTTATACCTATGATGATTCAGGAGATGTCATCGGCGAGCAGGATGAAGGCATGCATGTGCTCACCAATATTTACGGGTATAACAACAAATACATCATTGCCTCGGTAATCAATACCAATCCTTTGACAGACAAGCCTGCTTATACCAGCTTTGAGGATGCTGGTCTTGGAGGATGGACATTGAGCGGAACCGCAAACTATGTCAATGGAACAGCTATTACCGGAACGAGATCGCTGTCCCTTTCTTCAGGTAACAGCCTGACGGCGCCGCTGAATACCGCCAAAGCCTATACGCTTTCTTTCTGGGCTACCGGCAGTGTGACGGTCAGCGGGGGAGCTACCCAGGTTAAATCCACCCCCACCCTTAACGGCTTTACTTACCACGAATACAGCATTGCCCAGGGGACTTCCGGCGTATCGGTCAGCGGCAGCGGAGATATGGATGAGCTTAGATTATACCCGCAGGATGCCCGCATGAGCACCGTAACGTATGACCCGCTCATTGGCAAGACTTCCACCTGCGATGAAAGCAGCCGGATTAATTATTATACGTATGACAGCCTCGGACGCATGCAGTTCATCAAAGATGAGAACGGCAATATCCTGAAAGCTTATGAGTACAACAATGTATCACCCTCCAAACAAAACGGCTGTCCGGGCACTTATTACAACCGGGAAATATCTGAATCCTTTACCCGTTCTAATTGCTCGGTAAATACCGTTGGTGACATTACTCCTTACATTTACACCGTTCCCGCGGGTAAATATTCCTCCACTATCAGCCCAATCCTTGCAGACATTCAGGCAGAGTTCGATATCCTCACTAACGGGCAGGCGCAGGCGAATGCCAACAGTTCCTGTATTCCCATTTATTATAATACGGCGCAGTCTGAGACGGATTCTACGCAAAGCTGTGCAGAAGGCTATGTAGGAGGAGCCGTTACTTATACGGTTCCAGCCAACACCTATTATTCTTATATCAGCGTAGCCGATGCCGATACGCTGGCGATGGAAGAAGTCCGGGCCAACGGGCAGGCGTATGCCAACGACTCCACGGCGGGAACGAGGTCTTGTATCTTCAGCACAGCCCCCGACTGGGAGTGGGCAGAGGCAGACTCTCTGAATACGCAATGCGAAATTGTCAACGGAGTGGGCCATCTGTTTCTGCTGGCTACAGATGAAAATCCGAATAGCACTACTTACAACCAAAAAGAATATAAGGACGGCGGCCCGTCGGATCAATGTCCGGCGCAGCAAAATATTGACGTCGTTTGCACTAATAACGCCGATAATCCTTTTACTATTACACTTCGGAATCGTTCAACTTATCAAACATATAATTTCAATATTGTTAAGGATAGTGAACAGGATTTTGGACTGATACCGGCAGGTGATTATGATATTACAATTAACCCGCCTAACAATGCAAATTTGTATGACTTTCTGGTAAATGACATTGAACAGGATGGATTTAATACGCTTTCTCTTTCTGATGTGGCTTTAACAAATACCAGCACAGGCTTAAATATAACTATTAATTATTATTAAAAATAAAGTAAATGAAACTTGCATTGTCGATTTTAGCATTGGCCAACTTCCTTTTTCCTCAAAAAGAGATTTATAATATTCAATTCAAGGGTTTAAATGGAGATACCATTGATATGGCTTCTTACCGGGGTAAGAAAATTATCGTAGCAGGTTTTGCATCCGGCGGCACAGACCTGTCTGAGTGGCGCTTGTTAGATTCTTTATATAGAAAAAACCAGAATAAATTAGTAGTGATAGCAGTGCCCTTGAGTGATTTAGTTTCCGTGAATTCAGGTGTAGTTCCAACCAAACAAATGTTAAGAGATAGCCTTCACATTAGTTTTCCAATAGCCGCACAAGGTAAAGGAAGAAAGGAACAGGGAGCTAATCAACAACCACTATTGCATTGGTTAACGAACAAAGAAGAAAACGGGCATTTTAATACTGACATCGTTGAAGATGGGCAATTATTTATCATTAATGAAGCAGGCAGGCTGTATGCAGTTCTAAGGAAAAAGAGTTTATATAAGAAGGCTTTAATAGATCGGATATTAAATGAAAAGGCCATTCATCCTTAATAGGTATTCAATGTCGTTTAGATAAAGAAAATATTTCATTTTGACCATAGTTCGACAAGCTCACTATGACTACAGAATCGTCACCCAGCGCCTGTCAAAGGGTGGCGAAGAGACCTTGTCTAAACGGTATTGAATGGGTATCGAGTCTCATGTTTGAGTATTGAGCTTTGTGAGGTTTTGAAGCGGATTTAGATAAAAGTCGAAAAATGAAAGAAATTTAGCATAAAGTCGAATGAAGAATGTTAAATGACGAACACTATTGAACACCGAATAACGAACAAGGAATGATGAAGATGGATGATGGATGCCGAACAAAAAATGACGAATCGCAAAATTGAGAAAAACGAAATCAAAGAAGCGTTGGCCGGAAAAATCAGCGGGCAGAGCGCAGGCGGTGAGCGTGGAAGCTTTGATTTTTCTTGACTTTTTTGGGCACTTTTTGTGTCAAGACAAAAAGTGCCGGAATACTTTGGAAAGACAGAAAATATGGAATA
>SCQT01000139.1 GCA_004322015.1 Chitinophagaceae bacterium | reverse complement strand
TTTTTTCATCAAAAACTTATGAGATTTTAGTCCAACAATGCTAAATGATTTCGATAGATAATTCCTGATTTCCCCTTATAATAATATTCTCCGCCAACTCAATTTCAACTTTATTCTCATCTTGTGTGATTCGCGCATTCGCTTTTCTTTTATTTAAGGTAATTGTTACATTATCTGCACGATGTTTATTATTTAGTTCAAGAAATACTTTTTTTAACGTCAGGCTCCCATAGCAGATATTTAATTCGGCCGTCAATTTATTTTCACTTCTTTTTTGTGAATAAGTTCCCCATCCTTCTGCAGCCGTAAAAGCAGCTTTAAAGTTTTCGGGATGGAGTTTCGGCGCAAATCCGATATATCCTTTCGGACCATGATAGGTAAACCCGCAGATCGTGATAAAGCTGCCATAGCTTGCCATGGCACGTGCATAATGATCGCTGCATTCAATTTCATTATACGGATTCCGTTTGGCTGCATGATACCTGTCATGAATGGTACGCGTTATAATCATTCCTTCTTCCAACATTCCTTCTGCTATCATATGGGATGCCACCTGATGCTCGAAGCCGGTCATGCACTCGTTAAAATAACCTATCTGCCAGGTAATGTCATCTCCATAAGGGTCTTTTACATGATGGGGATTGGTATCCATCAGCATACCCCCCTCTCCCGCCAATGCATACGGCCGTCCCCCTTTATGTTCTCTGATATAAGGCCCCACATCGGGAGTATAATTATATTTCCACAGAGCGTTTAACGCCGATAAGGTTTTTTGTTTGTCCAATATTCGTCCGAGCCCCACCTGCCATGCCGATGACTGGCCAAATACCTGATCTATCTCGCAGGTCATGTATGATCCTAATGGGCGCTTGGAAAGCGAAGGATCGGGAAGCTGAATAAAATATTCGCCATTGAACAAAAGATCGTCTACATTTTTTTTGCCTTTCGTAAACCGTTCTCTGCACGTCAGGGCAAAGTCTGTATCTCCCATTTCATTTGCCATTTCTTCTCCTGCTCTCCAGGCGGCCAGACACAGGCTGCTGATCCAGGCTATTTCTCCGTACCACGCCGCATCGAGCGTATTCGGCTGGGCGCCATCAATGATACCATCTTTATTATGATCATGGTTCAATAGAAATTGAATGGCTTTCTTTATGTGTTGCCAATTCCGTTTTAAAAATGAATTATCAGCACACATCTGGTGTTCTCTGTATATTCTCAAAATAGTACCTGCCTGTCCATCGGTAGCTTCTCCGGTTCCTTCTCCTCTGTAACCTATCATGCCTGTTTTTTCATCAAAAGCTAATCCTATGTCCACTCTTTCCCGTGTATCCCTTTCCAAAGATGGAAATATACGCGCCATGGCTTGGGCATATTGCCACACATGTGTACAGGTTCCCTCACAACAGCCGACGCCTTCCCATCCCCAGAATCGCCCTGTGCCAAAACGATGGCTGGTAGTGGTGGCCAAAGAACAAGTGTTGGCAAAAGAACGGTCTAAAAACCAATAAGGCAATGTGGAATCGTACCAGGTATCACGCCAAAGATGCGTGAGCGAGCTTAATCTGTCAAAGTTCGTTGCCACGTATTTAACTACATCACCGGCATCAATGAAACGTTTGGCGTAATAATTTCCACTTGGCGCATCTCTTACGGGAAGTTTAGTGTTTGGGAAATACCATGAAATTAAAAAATGAAAAGTCTTTTCTTCTCCAGGCGGTATTTTATCTCCTTTCGTCACCTCGCCTATCAGTAAATTATCAGCGGGCGCTGAGGCGATCTCAATAGAATTTTCATCCCGATGGGAATTAAATAATATTTCAGGAGATTGATCATTATTTACATTGACAAGACAATGAATATTCTCGGAGCCTAATGCAGCGATGCACATATTGCCATAACCGGGATCTTTGGTGTATGAAGCATCTGAAGGGATAAAATTGAAAAGGATACCCCTTACCCCGTCCTGATGTATTTGTTTATTGGTTCTTTTCCCTTGTTCGCTCCGGGATAATTGCAGAGAACAGGCGTTTTGCATCGCAGCTCCCAGCACAACTTCCAGGGACCGGTCAGAGATGTTCTTCACTGTATAAGATAACACGGTAACGGGCAAACCGGAATCATCGGGATCAAGAGGTATGAATGGGGAATACGCCTCCAATTTTACCCTTACAGGCAAATCATCGTCCTGGTAAGTGATCGTCCCAATTGGATAGCTGCCTGAAAAAGTAATTTCCTTCCAGGAAGAATCATTCAGCTTCCTGATCATTTGTTTCTCTCCATCACGGACTGAAATAGCAAACTCCTGGTAAAAAGGCGACCATGCCGGATTGGGGTCCACATAATCCACACCGCTGCTATAAGTCAGCTTAGTCCCATTATAATCTAAGGTTTTAGGTATGATGCCCGCCTGATTGACATTGAAAATATCCCAGAGCCAGAGTCTGCCATCACCTGCAAGGTAAACGGTCCCGGTAGTGATACCTCCCACCGGCATCCCAATGTATTTTAATTCATCCCTTGATTTTTTATATAACGTCGGTTTTCCTCTTAAGAGGATAGACCGGATCCATTCAGGGTCAAATCGCTTATCCGGGGGAGCCATACCGTCTTTAAAATCCGATGGGGAAAAAGGTCCCGCCACTGCCTGTAAATGCATGGCATACAGACCTGCTGTTAACAGTGTAGATGATCTTAAAAAATTGCGTCGTTGCATATATGCCTGTTTACCACCCCTGGTTTTGTATTAATTTAGGATCAAGCAGGATTTGGCGGGTAGGCAAAGGAAATAAATAGTTTTTATTAGGATCAAATTTTCTGTTAGCTGCTGGTTCCACCACTACATATCCATCAGTACCTATATTAAGCTTATCATTTGCCCATTGCGGATCTGTTGCATATTGTGTTCCGGTCCATTTGACCCCTTCCAATGCTTCGGGCATTTCTGTGGCTGCAGTCGCCCATCTTCTCAGATCGTCAAACCTGAACCCCTCAAAGCACAGTTCCACAGTACGCTCTCTCCGGATCTCAGTCCGCATATCCAGTCCATACTGTTGAGTAAAGGCATTTGTCAGGGGGGCCACACCGGCTCTCGCCCTCAACAGATTAATAGTTTGATTTAACTGGGCATCCGTTATAAAGCTATTTCTTTCAAAAAGCGCTTCTGCATTGATCAGTAATACTTCAGCATACCGGATGACCGGATAATCAGTCCCCAAGGGGGCAGCTATTTCCTGCTCGAATTTCAGCGGATAATAGCCTGTACTGGTAGTACGGTTAAACAAAACTCCGTAAATAACGCCTCCTGCGTTTGGATCAGACCAAGACCGGTTATATTCGGGTGGATAATATGCCCAGAATTTGTGGAACGGCACGCAAAAATCGTTGGTCATCCTCAAGTCACGGTTTTGATATTCGCTGGTTACAGTCTGATTTCCCATAAACAAAGGTGATTTATCAATAGGTAGTCCATCCGTACAAAGGAACATATCTGCCAGCTTACGCGTAGGGCTGTAGGCGTTATTTCCACTCACTCCCGGAGCAGGCCTTATATCATTATCAAATCTGTTGACAAGTATATATTCATGGTTATCTGCTTTGGTGAGATTAGCAGCATTAGATTGCACCTTATCTAATATAAACATATAGCGGTAGCTGGAATCTCCCAATACATCCCTCCGGTCAAAGAGTTGGTACTGCCCATTTGCCATTACTTCAGAAGAAGCCATGATAGCGGTATCAAGCAATCCATTCCAATCATGGCCCGATACGCCAAAATTATCATTAGCATGAAACTTTTCCCAAGTCCCCTCAAATAAAGCTACTCTTGCCTCAAAGGCAAGCGCTGCTCCTTTGCTTATTCTTCCTTTGTCAGCCTGTGATATATTGCTTTCTATGGGTAATTCGCTGATTGCCGTATCAAGATCATGAATGATATAATCCGTTACATCTTCCCTGGTATTTCTTGGACCATATAATAATGAATTATCCGTTAACGTCAATACCTTATTGATGATCGGAACACCACCAAAATCTTTTAAAAGATTAAAATAGGCGTAAGCGCGGAAGAATCTAGCCTCTCCATCATAGACAGCTACCTGACTTTTTAAGGAAGAGGGGGCGGAAGCCGTTTCATGTATCAGGTAGGTTGTATTGCGAATGGCAATATAGGAGTTTTGCCACAAGTCGCTTGATGGAGTAGGAAAATAACTGCCATCACTCACGGTATTATTTGAGCTTACTCCGGCTAAAATATCCGAATAAATATCCAGGGCATATCCGCTTTGCTCGTTCGGTAAGGCATAATAAAACTGATTAGCAAAAAGCTTGAACTGATCGGGTGTCTTAAAAAAAGTGGCCTCTGAATAGTTTACTTCAGGGATCAAATTAAGCGATTCTTCACATGACATCATCAAAAGTCCCATAGACGTCAAACAGAATATATATTTAAGAATATTTTTCATAACTGATGTTTTTAGTTTTAGAAACTCAGATTAATGCCAAATGTATATTGGCGTGGCATAGGAGAAACAAAATGATTAAACGGCTTTTCAGGATCCCATATACCGGGGAGGTTATAAAATTCATACATGTCGGAGCCACTGAAATATATTTTCAGTTTTTCTATATGGTATTTTTCAGTAAGCCGGGAGGGTATGGTATAACCAATCTGCATATTTTTTAATCGGATATATTTATCATTATACAACATATAAGGTGCATTGGATATATTGTAATTATTGTTATTGATATCATATCTGACCGTCAATTCAGGGTATCTTGCATTTGTATGTTCCGGCGTCCAGGTATTATGATAAAAATAGCTCAACTGCGGCCACGAATCTGCTTGAAATGCCCTGTTGCCGTCAAATACCAGCCATTTCAGTACACCTTGTAAAAGGGTGCTGAAGGAAATATTCTTCCAGTTAAGTCCGAGATTTATTCCGAAAAGATAATGCTGTCCTGCATCACCGAGGTAAACCATATCCCCGGAATTAGGAGTAGGCTTACCATTACTGCCTGTCTGATACAATTGGGGCGTGAGCTGACCATCACCGTTCAAATCTTTGAACATAGCATCACCCAACTGCAATCCCTGAGGGATTCCTGAAGTAATGCCGGAAGTATATTGTTGTAATTGCGTTTTTGTCTGAATCAGACCATTATACTCATATCCGAAATAGGCATAAGCCGGGTAGCCTTGCACAAAAGCATTTTCCCCCATATAGGGGATCCTCGAATCAGCCAACTGGATTATCCGGTTTATACTGTTACTAATATTGAACCCTATATTATATCCAACAGAACCGATTTTATCCTGCCAATTCATCTCCACTTCCCATCCCCATGTGCGCAAATGAGCGCCATTAATGCTTGGCGGATTAACTCCCAACACTTGGGGGAATTCTTTGCTGTAAAACATATTGTCGTTGTCCTTGACATAATAATCAAAGGTTCCCGATAATCTGCCATTAAGAGAAGTAATATCGAGGCCTATATCTTTCGAATCAATTCTTTCCCATGTCCTGGTATCACTTGCCAGTCCGGCCAGTGTAGCTTCCTGTGTTAACAAGGGAGATAAAGAATTACCGAACGGATAAGCCCCGCCGATATTAATCTGTGGAATATAATCATATAATCCAATACTGGCTTCGTTACCCAACTGTCCCCACGACGCACGTACTTTCAAAAAATTGATGACACCTTTAAGATTATTCATAAAGGCTTCCCGGGAAATCACCCATGCGCCGGATAATCCGAAAAAGGGAGACCACTTATGCCCCTGAGCAAACTTAGAAGATCCATCATACCGGAGATTGGCTTCCAATATGTATTTTTCCATATAATTGTAATCAAATCTTGAGAACAGGGATTCAAGTGCATACTGAGTTTTTGATTCGCCGTTGAATTGCTGTGTAGAACTCCCCAAACCAAATGTAGGCAGTTGACTGCTGATCAGACCCAAATTTCGTTGTGCCGAAAAATTCCTGAAATCTTCTTCTTCATGAGAGTAACCGATCAGATAATCAAAGGTGTTGTTATTATGAATGTAAAATTTATAATCTGCATATAAATTCCCGACAAAAGATCTCGTCCGGTTGTAATATGCTCCGGCGCTGTTGCGGTTATTAGTAGAATTGTAAGAAAATACATCATTTTCATTATACATATCAAAGCCAATATTAGCCCAATCACCCTCTTGGATGTCAAAATCATTGGCCACCTGCCCTGTTATATCCAAATTTTTTAATGGAGTAAGTACAAAACCTAACTGACTATTTACTCTGTAATTGATTTCAGTTATATCCCCTCCATCTTCAGCATAACCAATCGGGTTTTGATGAGATCCGAAATTATAAAAATGTCCTTTGGGTGTGTAAGGCATGTAGACAGGCCATATCAAACCTTGCCAAAATTCTATTGCGCCAAAATTGGCCGGTTCTACTACCTTTTGTCTTCCTGCTTTAATATCTTCATTAATGCTTAACCAATTATTTATTTTATAACTATTCTTAACTCTGCCCCAAAACCTTTTATTGTAATTTACCCCGTACCGCAACATAGATTGTTGATTCTCCAATCCTATGGAGTTGTAATAATTCAATTTTGAGTTTTCACCTGATACTGACAGGTTATAATCTTCGAAAGGAGCTGAATGATACATGATCCCCGGCCAATAATAATTCCCGAAAACGAAATTTTCAGTATTATCAAAAGGCCATTGAACGACGTATTTCCCATTATTCTTGGATATCTCAGCCATTGTCAGATGATTGTCCCGGATATACTTTACAATATGCGTAAATCCATTGGTGCTGTCTCCTGCATTCAGGTAAGCGTCATTCATCATTTCCACTAATTGTAGAATATTGACTGACTTTTTCTCTAAAGCGGGTTTTTGGATGGTGTAGGTGGCAGAAAAGTTGATAGTTGGCTTGGTAGTGGTGCCGCTTTTGGTAGTTACCAGAATCACTCCCCCTGCGGCTCTTGCACCATAAATAGCTGCCTGGGCATCTTTTAGAACGCTGATGCTGGCAATATCATTGGGATTAATATTATCCAAAACATAAGAAGCATCGCCATCCTGAGGAATACCATCCACCACCACCAGTACACCAGGATTGCTTCGTGAGGTCACTCCTCGTATTGTAATGCTGGTCTGTGTACCTCTGATTTCCCCCTCATCTCCCCTCATTATTTGTAAACCGGGAACCATGCCCTGCAATAACTCTGTTGTTCTGGCAGCAGGCCTTCCTGCCAATTGTTTGGCATCAATGGTTGATACTGCTCCTGTTAAGGTAGCTTTTTTCTGTTTACCGTATCCTATTACCACTACCTCATTCAATCCCGTGTTAGCAGCCGATAATGTCATGTTGATGACTTCCCTTCCGTTTATAACCATCTCTTTAGTTTGATATCCTACATAGGAAAATACCAGGGTGGCATCGGATGAGGCGGCTAAAGTATAATGGCCATGTGTATCGGTAACAGTACCCATGTGGGTGCCCTTTATCTGCACGGAAACGCCGATAAGAGGATTACCGGCAGAATCGCTCACTGTTCCCGAAACGGTAAAAGCTTTAATAATGTTAGGTATAGGGACGATAGCCAATCCGGCAGAAGATAAAGAAGCGCTCGTTTTTAAATAAGGCAATGCGTACACAGGATTTCCGGTAGTATTCTTTTTTAATGTGATCGTGTTCCCTATTTTCTTATAAGTGAAGTCAAGTTTAGAAGCTAATGCATTCAATACTTCTTCGGCATTCATTTGACTGCCGCTGATATTGACTTTTTGATTAGATCTGATTTCATTGGCATCATATACAAAAGTTATATTAGCCGATTTCTTAAGGATATTGAAGACCTCTTTTACTGTGACGTTTTGCAGGTTGGCATGAACAGGTTCGGTGAGTTGTCCGGAGGCATTTTTGCCGAATAAGGTATTAAAAGCAATTAATTGCATTATAAAGCCAATCAAAAAATACCTTGAGGTCATAATCACTGCCCTCCATAATAATTTTTTTTGCATATCTTTACGTTGTCTGAGTGATGAATTGCCTTTGCCCGGGCGCTCAATCCTGAAACAAAGACAGTTTAATCCTGATAGCCGGTGGACCCTTTGGTTTACCGGCTTTTTCTTTTCGTAAAGAAGATTTAACTTGTATTCAGTTTGTTCATAAATTATATTTTTATTCATTATTGTCCGAGTAAAATCATACAACTATAGCCTATACTCCTTTGCAGGAAAGTGTTTTAGGCAAAAAATACATTGTTTCAAAATCGGGGGGAGTACCCCCTGGCTTTTTAGGGG
>SCQT01000138.1 GCA_004322015.1 Chitinophagaceae bacterium | reverse complement strand
TAGGCTATTTATAACAAGATCTGCTCTCACCCCTTTTTCACCTTTAAATCTTCAAATTTATTGGCATCTTAACATTTTATCTCAAAGAACTTTTTATTACTTTGCAAACATAGGAGAACAGGAATTTAAATAAATACAATCCTTTGCTAATAATCAATAAGATCAAACTGGGGGAAGTCTGACCATAAGTGTGCCTCATATAAATGCACCTCTTTCAATTATGATTGTTTCCGCCCTTGTGCGATAGTTATTGATAGCGAAGATTTGGGATACACCCCGCAAATCTGGTGGTTTCCATGCAAATAATGTAGCTTTACCTTAGGTTAACAGGTAATGGCCGCCCATAAAAACCGGATTGGATCAACCGGAACTTATTTACCTTGGCATGGTTTTTATAATAGGTATTTGTCTTTTTTTAATTTCAGGTACATTATTTAAACATCTACTTTACGACCCTATGGACCATAAAATTTGTGTAGTTCCTGTGATGCCGATGCGCGCAACGCCTTCCCACAAAAGTGAAATGGTAAGCCAGTTACTGTTTGGCGAATGTGTGGTTGAGTTGGAATCCGGCGGGGAGGGATGGATTAAGATCCAAAATCAGTACGACCATTATGAAGGATGGGTGACAAAAAACCAATTGACTGATATTGAGGATGAATTTTACTATGAGATTACAGAGGAATATACCACCGAAATACTTTCACCGGTAGATGTCAGCGGACGTTTGATGAATATTCCCCTTGGCAGCTTTTTGAAAGGCATGCGTCACGGAGAAATGAAATGGGGAAAGGTACCCGTCGTTTTTAAAGGGATCCCCTGGAAACCCGATCATATCCCTGTAACGGAAAAACTGGTCAAACAATTTGCTTTTAAGTATTTAAACACGCCCTATCTGTGGGGCGGGCGCTCCGTCTTTGGCATAGATTGTTCCGGTTTTACCCAATCGGTATTCCGGCTGATAGGAAAAGTCCTGCCCAGAGATGCTTCGGTACAGGCGCGTTGCGGGGATGAATTAACCCCTAAACAAAAGCCGCATTGCGGCGACCTGGCATTTTTTAAAGATAAAGCGGGCAAGATTGTCCATACCGGCATCATGCTGAACGACTTTGAAATTATTCATTCAGCCGGAAAAGTGAGGGTGGATAAATTGGATGATTACGGCATCTTAAATACAGACACCAATGAACATACCCACCAGTTAGCTGTGATCAGGCGTTTTTTCTAAGCAGAAGGGACTCCCTGCCTGGCGATCAGTTTCCTGTAATCTTCAAAACTTTGGGCGACAATTTTCTGCGCCACCTCTTTGTTCTGAAATTCTTCCACGATGACCTTTTTATTTTCGAGCGTTTTATATTCCTCGAAGAAATGGCGAAGCTCTTTAGTGAAATGAGGCGGTAGCTGGTCAATGTCATTTACATAATTCACGCTGACATCATCGGCTGCGACGGCAATAATTTTATCATCCGCTTCTCCCTGGTCTATCATTTGCATGACACCCACTACTTTGGCATTCACAATACAAAGGGGGTTAAAATCAATCTGGGAAAGGATCAGGATATCCAAAGGATCATTATCGTCGCCGTAAGACTGGGGTATAAACCCGTAATTGGCAGGATAATATACGGAAGAATAAAGCACCCTGTCCAATCGTAACAGCCCGCTTTTTTTATCCAGCTCATATTTGGCCCTGGAGCCTTTCGGAATTTCAATAATGCCGTTTACAAATTCGGGAATATGGTCCCCCGGCGATACATGATGCCATGGATTGAACATGATTTTTGTATTTAATTCACCGTCAAAGTCAATGAGCGCCGGAAGAGTCATTTTGCAGCAAAGTGGAATCCGGCGTCATGAGGGTAGAGTCGTTTTCATTCAAAGGCTTATTCAATTCGGGCAATATGGTTTCTTTCGTAAAAGCTACCTTCCACTGACCGTTTTCCTTCTTTAATTTCAGCGTTTTTCCGGTAGTGTCCATATTGCTGTCGTAGGTTACAATAGCAAAGGAATCTTTGATCTCTACATTTTTAATAGCAAACTTTTCGTTCTTTATCTTTTCCTGGGAGGATGCCGGCAGCATTTTCTGGAAAGAAGAAAGTGCATCCAGCATGGCTTTACTGTCGTCCGTAGCATAATTTTTAGCTTCTGTATAATTCGATTCCTGAATAGCAGTCAGAAACTTCATGGCTACCTGGTTAGGCCCCGGGCTTTTTTTACAACCGGGGAAAAACACAGTGGCCAGTAAAAGGGAGATCAATAAGAAGGATAGACGATTCATGGTTTAAACTGTTTTCAAGGGAAACAAAAATAATGCAAACTTTGAAACGGTCAAAAAAAACAAAGCTGCCTGTGACATTTGCCTTTTTTATTCCTGTCAGGGGATGGTTGCCAACAAAAATATTTCTCCGCTTGCCGGTGAAAGATGATCTGTTCTGTTTGCAAAATAAGATTGTTCCATGTCCTTTGTCGAGATGGTTGTAGCTTTTCTAAAGCCGGCTTTGCGGGCCAACACTAATACCTGGTCGGGTGAAAAAAAGCTTATCATAGGCGTCCCCGATGCAGCGGCGCCTTTTATTGACATTTCCATCAGCGGTTTGTCTTCCTCATCTGTCAACTCAACGGGCAGGTAAAATGTCATCGCCAGTGTAGAATGCGGAGGAAGTGTGGCCGCCTGACGCAGGGTGGCCATAATGGCTTTTTTTGTCAAATACAGACTCACTCCCGTACATGCAACCACAGCAGGCTTTCGACTATCAAACCCTGCATTTAACAGCGCCTCCCACCATGAAGAAGTTTCAAAATCAACAGACACAAAATGCAAATACCCGGGAACGCCTATACCGAGTTCTTTCAAACGTCGTTCTTTCCATTGTAAAGTGCAGGGTTGGTCAATTTCATATATCTGAAGTCCGGATGCAATATCCGGCCTGCGTTGGGCAAAGCTGTCCAATCCCGCACCCAAAATGACGTATTGCTGAATTCCCTGCAGGCTTTGCCCGGTTATCAGATCCTCCATAAACCGCGCACGGGCAACAACGGATGCCCGGAGGCGTTTGGTAAATTGCATATCCGGCCGTTCCTGCCAGTCATCAGGCGGAGCTATTAATTTCAGCCCAATTTCGTCTTCAATGATCAGGGGCTTTGCATCCGCCTGTGCATGTAAGGCTCTCCACAAAGCAGTTCGCATAGCAGTACTATCCGGTAAGGCTATATGTTTATTTTCCATCATAGTTTTAAAACGGATTATGGAAATTTTCTACACTCCGGTTTACTTTCTGCAGGCTTTTTTCACGAGCGCTTCAATCCGCTTCTCATCGCCGGTGCTCAGTTCAGGCAAGGCGAAGGCAATGGGCCACATAGAGCCTTCATCTAAGTTCGCCGGGTCGTTGAAACCGAACATCGCATATCTTTCTTTGAATTTCTGGCGGTCGCGGAAATAGCAGACGACCTTGCCGTCCTGGTTGGCATACGCAGGCATCCCATACCAGGTTTTTGCAGAAAGCCCGCTCGCCTTGATAAGCTTATGAAGCCGGCCGGCAATACTGCGATCAGGTTCTTTCATCCTGGCAATGGCTTCCAGTGCAGCCTTTTCTTCTTCCGCTTTGTTGGCCTGCGCCTTCGACTCTTTGGCACGCGCCCTCATCGCAGCTTTTTCCTCATTCGTGAAGCCGCCCGCCTTCTTGTCGGCAGCAGTAGCGCCCCTTGCAGTTTTTGCTACTTTTCCCATATTATTTTATCTTGTTGCTTTTTGTTCCGGATAATCGTGGATATAATGATAAATTTCTCTCCCCTCATGTTTCTGCTTCAGCAATCCGCACCCGGTGAGTATTTGTAAATATTTCAAAACAGTCGGCCGGGCCGTGTCAAAGTTATTTAATTGCACAAAACTTTTCATGGAAGAAAATGAAATAGGTGCACCCCAGATCTTCGCATCTTTACAAATAGGGGTTTCAATACCTGGGACCAAGGAGGAGATGTTTAAGTTCTAACAACCTCACAATTTTTTAATACTGATCAGAGAAGCGTTGGCCAGAAAAATCAGTCTCTGCGGCCGTAGAGATGCGATGGTCCCGAATTATTCGGGAGCGGGTGGAAGCTTTCCTGCCTGCCCTGCCTAAAGGGACAGGCAAGCGGCATAGGCAGGAATTTTTCTTGACTTTTTGGTTTTTTGATCAAGTCTTAGCTATCTGAAAAATAGCTGTGAATATGAACGAAAATTGCGGATTTTCTTAGGAGCAGAGAGAACAAGGAATTACTATCGAATACCAACTTTGAATATGAACGAAAACTGGACATTTTCTTAGGAAACAGGTAAAAATGAAAACGAATCAAAGAAGCGTTGGCCGGAAAAATCAGTCTCTACGGCCGTAGAGATGCGGTGGGCTTTGCGGGTGGAAGCTTTGATTTTTCTTGATTTTTTGGTTCTTTTTGATCAAGTTTTAACTATTAAAAAATAGCTATGAATATAAAAGAAACACTGGTATATTGTACAGATTCACGTTATGCAGCTAAGACCGTTTTTCG
>SCQT01000137.1 GCA_004322015.1 Chitinophagaceae bacterium | reverse complement strand
ACCATCCGTTGTTTTTATGTGAATGCTGAGCAAAGAGATAAGCTGAATACTCAGGCGGACAGCCATTGCAGCCACACCTGCCCAGAAAACATATTGCACGATACTCCAGATAGTGAATTGCGGGTGTACTATTTGTTGAATGGAGTTCCAGTCGGGTGCATAGTAAGTAACGGCATCTGCCAACTGTTCGTGACGCTGGAAGAAATTGTCAGGGTTTATCAGGGGAAAAATGGCTGAAAAGGCTATCCCGAACAACAGGAAAAACCGGTTGATCGTATAAAAAGTCAGCCGGCGCAGGCCAAAGCGGTAAGCTAAGTAAAACAACGTCAGCGCAATATTGGCTTTGATCAGATAAATAATGAAGGTTGGCATGACTGATCATTTAGTTTATAAATGACAAACTATCCAGGGAATCGGAATTTCAAATCCCAAATCTCAAATTTCACATCATTCTCAAGTCTCAATTTCCTAAACTTCTTACATGACAGAATTACTTTTGGAATGTAGAAATTGAGATTTACCTGCCTGCCCTGCCTACCGGACTGGCAGGCGGCAAAGGCAGGTTTGTTATTTTATTTTTGTTATTTGAACCGTTATTTACTTTCTTCTATCATCTTAATAATCTCCTTCAACTCTTCCGGTGATATCTTTTTGTCTTTTGCAAAAAAAGTAACCAGTTCCTTGTAGGAATTTTCGAAATAATCTTTCACGAATCCTTTCATGAATTTTCGCTTGTATTCCTTTTCGGGTATCAGTACCGAGTATTCAATGATGACCCCGTATTTTTTTCCCTGTAAATAACCTTTGTCCTCTAATTTTTTTACGACGGAAGCAACGGTTGTATAAGGCGGTTTGGGGTCCGGCAGCCTTTCTATATAGTCTTTGATGAATCCTTTGCCTGTTTGCCAGATAACCTGCATGACGGCTTCTTCCTGGTGTGTGAGTTTTTCCATTTTCTTAAAATTTAAAAGGTATGTTTACTTCGTAAAGTTACGAAATATTCGTAATAATAACCAAATAAAACTTTCTTTTTCGTGAAAAGAAATCTAAAAGATTGATTATCAGGGTGACTTACTTCAATACTTTAGCCAGTTCATCTTCTAATTCCGGGCCGCGGAGATTTTTGGCAATGATCTTGCCCTGGGGTCCTATCAGGAAATTGGCGGGGATACTGTACACATGGTATAACAAGGCGGCCGCATTGCTCCATCCCTGCAGGTCGCTCACCTGCGTCCAGGGAAGATCATCCTGACGTATGGCTGTCAGCCAGCCTTCACGGCTGTTATCGAGGGAAACGCCCAGCACGGTAAAGTTTTTATTTTTAAACTGATTAAATGCTTTTACTACATTCGGATTTTCGGCGCGGCAGTACGTGCACCAGCTTGCCCAAAAATCAACCAGCACATATTTGCCTCTGAATGAGGAAAGGCTGACAGGCTCGCCTTTCGTGTTATTCATGGTAAAGCCTGGGGCATCAGCGCCCACAGCCGTGGCGGCCATCAACTGGATATTGGTTTGGGTTATTTTGCCGTAACGGGTGTTTTTAACATTATCAGTGAGCGTATTATATAATGTCAGCAATTCCTGTGGCTGCATGGTGTGCATCTCATTCATCAGCACGAAAACACTGGCTACTGCTTCGGGATGATACTGGATAAAAGCTATGCCTGTATTTACCATTTGCCGGTTAAATGCCTCGGCTTGTTTCTGAAGGGAGGCTACTGCAACAGAATCATTTTCATCCAGAGTGGATGACTCACTGTTAATTTTTTTTGCTAAGGCCACTAACGGATCGAATTCTTTCTGGTATTCCTGCATGGCCATCGTTTGGGCGTTTCCGGTGACATTGGCTTGAGGGTATGTTTTTACTGAAGTATTTATAATGGTGGTATCCTCACCGTTGCTGACGACGAAAATCGGGAAGCCGGAATCCTTTAGAGACACGGCAAACACAGAAAGTCCGGTGGCTTTGCCTTTTAATTCGAACTGATCATTACGGATAACAGCGGCATCTTCCTTTTTACTGTTATCTACATTAAAAAGTGTGACAGTATTGCCATCACCGCCTTCCACGGTTCCTTTAATCACAAATGTTTTTTCTTGTGCTGGTGAACTTAGTGAAATGGATAAAGCAAAAACGCTCAGCAATAATCCTGACTTTATTATAATTTTCATTTTCCTATCATTATAAGCTACAAATTTAAGGAAAAATGAAGGAAGTCAGCTAAGGTTCCTGTCCCATCCATAAGGCGCCACCGATGCTATCCCTCCCTGCCCCTGTCACCGAGGCAAGGGTGGTTACATCTTCACGCCAGCGTAAAATACCCAATAAAGCCATGATGAGCGCTTCTTTGAACTTGACAGTGTCATTATCCGGAACGGAAACCGTCACGTGAAGGGGTGCCAGTTTTTCCCGGATCAGCGCAATTAGAAAGTGGTTGAAAGCGCCGCCGCCGGTAATCAAAAGGTCATGTTCAGATATACTGTTTTTAGTACTGGTAAAAAGCTTTTCCAAAGCAACCCTTATCTGCCATGAAATATGCTCACAATAAGTCCGTAATTTTCCTTGTATGGAAATAGGATAATGTTGGATCAAAGGTAATATGATTGCAGTTCCATATTCATTAGCTAAAGATTTAGGCCAGGTCTGCTTATAATAATCCAGGGCATTTAATTCTTCCAGAAGCTTTTCATTGATCTGTCCTTGCTTTGCCCATTGTCCTCCTTCATCATAAGGTTTTCCAAGTTGTGATGACAATCCATTCAATACCCGGTTGGCAGTGCAAATATCGAAAGCAATTACTCCGCTTTCTGAATGACAGGAAATATTGGCAATGCCGCCGATGTTGAGGAATAATTTGTGATCCGTGAATAGTAATTGCTCGCCTCGGGGAACAATAGGAGCTCCCTGCCCGTGAAGCGCCATGTCCAGGTTGCGAAGATCACTCACCACGGCCATATTGGTTTCTGCGGCAATAGCGGCACCATCACCTAATTGCGTAGTTAATCGCTGCAATGGTAAATGAAAGACTGTATGCCCGTGTGAAGCGATCAGATCCGCCTGTAAATGGATATTATTTTCTTCAATGAAACGGTTGACCTGCCCGCCCAGGTAGTGCCCGTAATCTACATGTAATAAGCAATAATCTCTGGCGGAAAGGGTGTCAGCCTTTCCTAATTTTTCTTTCCAGGCAGCCGGATAAGGATAACAATCCGCTGCCTTTATTTCATAACTCCATTTCCCCGCCTGTTCATGAAAATGTGCAAATACCAGATCCAATCCGTCTAAGGAACTGCCCGACATTATACCTATTGATTTATATACCATGTGATAGCAAGATAAAAGCTGAAAACTTGGAGCTGAAAGCCAAAAGCCAAAAGCCAAAAGCTGAAAGCCGAAAGCTGAAAGCTGAAAGCCCAAAGCCAAAAATTCAAAACCCAGACAAAAGTAAAGGATAAAGCTTAAATTGTGGTGTCAATCGTGAATGGTCAAATCCCATATAGGGCAACTGATAACGGACAAAAGATAAATATTCAAAAAGACTATTGACATGAACATTGAAGATTGTAAATTGATCATTGACGATTATTTGGTGTCACAAAATATGTTTTAACTTTTCTTACTTTACTTTTCCTTCTTTCCATAACTTTAGCTACCTTTGCGGAGCTTTTCAGGCGGATTTCGTTTATTGTTCGGCCTGACTTGCATTAAACGGAACTAATAAACATGAAGAAAATCACAGACTGTTTATCGGAAAGGATACTTATTCTTGACGGTGCCATGGGCACCATGATTCAAAGACATCAACTGTCGGAAGCTGATTTTAGAGGAGAAAGGTTTAAAGATCATCGTCACGATCTGAAAGGCAATAACGATCTTCTCAGTATTACGCGTCCTGACATTATCCTGGGTATCCATAACGAATACCTCGAAGCCGGCAGCGATATAATTGAAACCAATACTTTCAGTTCTACCTCCATAGCACAGGCGGATTACCATTTGGAATCGCTGGCGTTTGAATTAAATGTAGCCGGTGCAAAATTAGCCCGGCGGGCGGCAGACGAGTTTACTGCTAAAAATCCTTCCAGGCCGCGCTATGTAGCAGGCTCCATCGGCCCGACGAATAAGACACTTTCCTTATCGCCAGATGTCAGCAATCCGGGTTACCGCGCGGTTACTTTTGATGAAGTGGCCAATGCTTATTATGAACAGGTGCATGGTTTATCAGAGGGTGGGGCAGATCTTTTGCTGATAGAGACGATCTTTGATACCCTGAATGCCAAAGCAGCCATTTATGCCATTAAAAAATATTTTCGTGAATCAGGGAAACCTGCACTTCCCATTATGATTTCCGGCACCATCACGGATGCCTCGGGCAGAACATTAAGCGGTCAGACCCTGGAGGCATTTTATATTTCAGTCATGCATGCTCGTCCTTTAAGCGTAGGTTTAAATTGCGCTTTAGGAGGGAAACAAATGCGTCCATACATGGAAGAACTTTCCCATATTGCTTCCTGTTATGTCAGTTGCTATCCTAATGCGGGCCTGCCGAATGCTATGGCTGAATATGATGAAACACCTGAAGATACGGCAGGGGTTTTGCGGGAATTCGCCCGGGCAGGATTTGTGAATATCGTGGGCGGATGCTGCGGAACCACCCCTGCACACATTAAAAAAATCGCAGAAGAGGTGAAAGCCATCAAACCGAGGAAGTTACCTGAACCGGTCGCTGAATTCGTGTAAAACTATCAACAAAAATGGATAATCCGGATATATTATTGTCATCTTTAACCCTTTCGGGATTAGAGCCTGTTTCTATACGGGCAGATTCGCTGTTTGTGAATGTCGGTGAACGGACGAATGTGACAGGATCCAAAAAATTTGCACGCTTAGTCCGTGAAGGGCAATTTGAAGAAGCTTTGTCTATCGCCCGTCAACAGGTGGAAAACGGCGCTCAGATTTTAGATGTGAATATGGATGATGCGCTGTTGGATGGAGAGAAAGCGATGGTGACTTTCCTGAATTTATTGCAGGCGGAACCCGATATTGCGAAGATCCCGATCATGATTGACTCCAGCAAGTTTCCCATCATTGAAGCGGGATTAAAATGTGTGCAGGGAAAATGTATTGTCAATTCTATTTCACTGAAAGAAGGAGAAGAAAAATTTATTCATGAAGCGGAAATATGCCTTGACTTCGGCGCTGCTGTCGTGGTGATGGCATTTGATGAAAAAGGTCAGGCGGACAGTACCGGGAGAAGAGTGGAAATAGCGCAGAAGGCGTTTGACGTACTGACTAAGAAAGTAGGATTTCCCCCCACAGATATTATTTTCGATCTCAATGTGTTTCCTGTGGCCACAGGCATTGAAGAACATAATATTAATGCCGTCTCCTTCATAGAGGCTACCCGGGTTGTAAAACAAAAATTACCCGGCGTGAAAATCAGCGGCGGGGTCAGTAATCTTTCCTTTTCTTTCAGGGGGAATGATACGGTACGGGAGGCTATGCATTCGGTTTTTCTGTACCATGCCATCAAAGCCGGCATGGATATGGGCATTGTCAATGCCGGACAGTTAAAAGTATATGATGAAATAGAACCTCAGCTAAGAGAACTTTGTGAAGATGTGATACTCAACCGGAATCCGGATGCAACTGAAAAACTTTTGGCTTTCGCAGAATCCGTCAAATCGCAGGGAAAGAAGGTGGAAAAAGATTTAAGCTGGAGAAACGGGACCGTAGAAGAAAGATTAAGCCATTCTCTGATCAATGGTATTACTGATTTTATTGAAGGAGATACGGAAGAAGCCCGGTTGAAATATCCCAAACCATTGGATGTGATCGAAGGCCCGTTAATGGCAGGGATGAATGTTGTCGGCGATTTATTCGGTGCAGGTAAAATGTTTCTTCCGCAGGTGGTGAAGAGCGCCCGTGTGATGAAGAAATCCGTTGCGGTATTGAATCCTTATATGGAAGCAGAGAAAGAGAAACTGGCGGCAGAAAAAGGCGCTGATGCCATGAAAAACGGACGTATTCTTCTGGCTACGGTAAAAGGGGATGTGCACGATATTGGTAAAAATATTGTGGGTGTTGTGTTGGGATGTAATGGATATGAAGTCATTGATCTGGGTGTCATGGTTCCTGCTGAAAAGATCTTGCAGACTGCCAAAGAAAAAGAGGTGGACATCATCGGCGTCAGCGGATTGATCACACCCAGCCTGGATGAAATGGTACACGTGGCAAGAGAGATGAAACGGCAGCAATTCACGCTTCCTTTATTGATCGGTGGCGCTACCACCTCGAGAACACATACTGCGGTAAAAATAGCTCCTGAGTATGATCATGGAGTGGTTCATGTGCTGGATGCTTCGAGAAGTGTCACTACAGTGAGTACGCTTTTAAATACCGACACAAGGCCGGCTTTTTTGGAAAAGACCAAAACGGAGTATGAGGATGTTCGTGAAAAATTCAGGAATAAAAGATCTGCCAAGCAATATCTTTCTTTTGCTGATGCAAGAAGCAATAAGGTAAAAATTGACTGGGCAGCCTATACTTCTCGAAAACCTAATTTTTTAGGCATACAATCCTTTGAAAATTATGATCTGAATGAAATTGCACAATTCATTGACTGGGGACCGTTTTTTATTGCATGGGAAATGCATGGGAAATTCCCAGCCATCCTGACCGACAAGATAGTAGGAAAAGAAGCTAAGAAACTTTATGATGATGCACGGGCTTTATTATATAAAATAATCACTCAAAAATGGTTAACCGCCAAAGCGGCTATCGGCATTTTCCCCGCTAATAGTAACAGTAAGGAAACGGTGATCATTAAAAATAAGGATACTGAAACTCCTTTGGAATTCCTTCGTCAGCAAATAAAGAAGGTGCAGGGGGAACCAAATGTTTGTTTGGCAGACTTTATTGCCCCTGCAGAAAGCGGTAAGCAGGATTATATGGGGGCTTTTGCGGTGACTACAGGTTTGGGAATTGAGAAATGGATCGGGTATTTTGAAAAAGATCATGACGATTATAACAAGATCATGCTGAAAGCGCTGGCTGACCGTTTAGCAGAAGCTTTTGCGGAATGTATGCACGAGCGGGTGAGGAAGGAATTCTGGGGATATGCCGCGTGCGAAAAACTGACGAATGAAGAGTTGATCCATGAAGATTATAAAGGGATACGACCCGCTCCGGGGTATCCTGCCTGTCCTGAACACACAGAGAAAAGAAAGTTGTTTAAGCTCATACAAGCCACTGAAAAAGCGGAAATCATCCTGACTGACCATTTAGCTATGTATCCGGCATCGAGTGTCAGCGGCTGGTATTTTTCACATCCGGACAGTCATTATTTCGGGATTGGAAAAATATTGGGAGATCAGGTAGCTGATTATTCAAAAAGGAAAGGCTGGACAATGGAAGAGGCGGAACACTGGTTAAGGCCGCAGTTGAATGATTAATTGTTCCTTTTCCCAAATAACAAGCTTCCTATTCTGAGCAGAGTGCTTCCTTCCTCTAATGCAATCAGATAATCACTGCTCATTCCCATAGATAATTCTTTGAAATGTGGAGGATGGGCGACATATTTTTCACGGACTTTACCGAATAAAGCTTTAAGCGTTTGGAATTCTTTTTTGATCAGCTCCTGATCCTGTGTATTGGTAGCCATTCCCATTAATCCGCACAAACGAATCTGGTGATAATTTTCAGGATGGACCATCACTTCTTTTAATAAATGTACCAATTCATTTTCATCCATTCCGAACTTTGTTTCTTCAGTGGCAATATGAATCTGTAACAGGCAATCAATAGTGCGGTGGCACCTGGCAGCTTGTTTATTGATCTCTTTCAGCAATCTCAGGTCATCCACCGAATGGATCATGCTGATAAAGGGTGCAATATATTTTACCTTATTAGTTTGTAAATGGCCAATGAAATGCCATTGAATATCTTTAGGTAGAATGCCTTGTTTTTCTACCAGTTCCTGAACATAATTTTCACCGAATATTTTATGGTTTGCATTATAAATTGCAAGTATATCCTCTGAAGGCTTTGTTTTAGAAACAGCGACTAACCGTGCATGATGAGCTTCAGCCAAGGCTGATATTCTGCTGAGTTCTGTAACGTTTGCTGACATAATAGTGAGAACAAAGATACAGAATTCACTTCAGCACGCTTCGGCTGATCACCAGGCGTTGTATTTCGCTGGTGCCTTCATATATCTGTGTGATCTTGGCATCACGCATCATGCGCTCCACATGGTATTCTTTTACATAACCATAACCTCCGTGGATCTGAACGGCTTCAGTTGTTACCCACATGGCTGTTTCGGAAGCATATAATTTGGCTATGGCGGCGCTTTGCGTATGGTCCATTTCATGATCTTTTTCCCACGCGGCTTTCCACACCAACAGGCGGGCGGCCTCAATACGCGTCGCCATGTCTGCCAGTTTAAACTGAATAGCCTGCAGGTCACTGATCTCTTTCCCGAAAGCTTTTCTCTCTTTGGAATATTGTAATGCTCTTTCATAAGCTCCCTGTGCTATTCCCAAAGCCTGTGCAGCAATACCTATTCTTCCGCCATCCAGGGTCATCATGGCAAATTTAAATCCGAAACCGTCTTCTCCGATACGGTTTCCTTTCGGCACTTTTACATCCTGAAACATGATGCTGTGTGTATCGCTTCCGCGAATACCCATCTTATTTTCTTTGGGCCCCACGGTAACACCCGGCCATGATTTTTCAACGATCAGTGTATTAATGCCATGACTTTTCTTTTCAGGATGAGTCTGAGCCATTACTAAATATACCGATGCCGAACTGCCGTTGGTGATCCAGTTTTTAGTTCCGTTAACCAGGTAATGGTCGCCTTTATCAAGGGCGAGCGTGTGCTGAGAAGTGGCATCAGATCCTGCTTCAGGTTCGCTGAGCAGGAAAGCGCCGATTATTTCACCTTTTGCAAGGGGAACCAGGTATTTTTTCTTCTGCTCCTCATTACCAAATGCTTCCAAACCCCAGCATACCAAAGAATTATTCACACTCATGCAAACGGCTGCCGACGCATCTATTTTTGCTATTTCTTCCATTGCCAGTACGTATGACATGGTGTCCATACCTGCGCCTCCGTGCGGCGGCTTTACCATAATCCCCATAAATCCCAGTTCACCTAATTTTTTAATTTGTTCCGAAGGGAATTGCTGCTTCTCATCTCTCTCTATTACGCCGGATAACAATTCGTTTTGCGCAAATTCACGGGCAGCCTGACGGATCATTTGTTGCTCTTCTGTTAAAGTAAAGTCCATATTGATTTTTTAAATATCTTACAAATTTAAACACATTAAATAACTGTAAGCGGCATGCTCAAATAAAATATAAGCCATCTATGTAAAAGAAATTTATTTATGAAATAATGCAACGATACTTCTTGTTTCTTGAATAACCTTCAAATAACTTCTTTCTGTATTATATGAAACGGTAATATTGACAATGGTTTTCACGTGAGCGGCATCCTAAAATCCTGTATGTTTGCCGGTATGAAGAATATAAAGATCATAGAGGTGAAATCCGAAATTGGAGCGGGTACGAGGGGAGCCAGTTTGGGAGTGGACGCTATTAAAATTGCAGCGCTTGATTTTATGAGTAATTTTTTTGTACATTTTCCCACCGAAAATATTGAAACGGAAAACAAGTTGTTGTTTGAGCCTATTGAATCTCCTTATGCCAAACGGATCAAAGGGATCGTAACTATGTATGAAAGGGTAAGTAAAAGTGTATGTGAGACATTGAAGGCGAATTGGTTCCCCATCGTTTTATCCGGTGATCACAGCACGGCGGGGGGGACTATCACGGGTATAAAAATGGCCCATCCTAAAGAAAAGTTGGGCGTAATATGGATTGATGCACATGCCGATCTGCATACCCCTTATACTACACCCTCAGGCAACGTGCACGGGATGCCTCTGGCGGCGGCCCTTAATGAAGATAATCCTGATTGCAGCCTGCACGAATTGGATGATCAAACCATCAAACAATGGAATCAGTTAAAGCATACAGGCAAGATCACCCAAAAAGTATTACCGGACGATGTCGTTTTTATTTCTCTGCGTGATTATGAAAAAGAAGAAGAGCATTTAATAAAGAAGTATGGTATGAAAGTGATCACGACCACGGAAGTCAGGAGAAAAGGTCCGGAAAACATTGCCAGGGCGGTTATTCGTTATTTGAAAGATTGTGATCTGATCTATCTTTCCTTTGACGTGGATAGTTTAGATGCTTCCATTTCGAGAGGTACAGGAACGCCCGTGAGTAACGGGTTACGTGAAAGGGAAGCGGAAGACCTTATTTCCAAATTTATGCAACACCGGAAAATATGTTGCTTTGAGATATCCGAAGTTAATCCTACTTTAGATAAAGAAAACCTGATGGCAGAGATAGCTTTCAATATTCTTCAGAGAAGTGTGAACGTGCTCATGATGAACTGATCTTACTGCTGGTGCCGGTTCCACTTTTATTTCCCAAAACAAAAGGTAAAGCAATTAAACAATAAAACAATATAGCAATAAAACAATATAGCATATAACAACAGAGCAATCGAGCAATGATGGTAAATCGCCATTTACCTCAAATCTACCACATCTACCCCCGGATAATCTGCTTTGTTAAAGACGAAATCGGTATCCGTCGCCGGCGCATTAGGAACAAATTTTTCTACTTCATACGTATAACGGTTACCGCCTTTTTCAAATATCTCCGTGCTGACCACGTTTTTATTCTGCCTGTCTATTAAAACGATCACTTTAAAATAGGGCTTTGATTTATCCAGAGGAGTCATTTCAATGACATTCACGGGACGATTATGGAAACGGGAGGTAGCCCGTAAACGATACAGGAAGTCCTTATCATAAAAATCATTGAACAGGCTTTCGGGAGATATAGAGCCCGGTTTAGGCTGGTAATTATTGACTTGTACTTCTTTCGTGTCCTTATTATAAGTCCAGATGGTTTTACCGTCACAGAAGATCTCCTGGCCTGCCAACTGCACATTAAATTTATTTCCTTTGAGCAAAATACTCCCTTTTTTCGTATCCAGGGATTTGTTATCTGTGGTAGATATTTTTAATATAAAAGCTGCCTTGGCGCTCCGGTAAGTCTTAAATTTTTTGCTTGCTGCATCTAATATGGCCTTGGCATCCGATCCGCTTTGACCGAAAGAAGTCATTTTTTGTGCGATTGCAAACTGACCTGCCGCCAACAGTAAAAAAAGAAAGGGAATAGTGCTTTTCTTTATCATATTTCCTGAATGTTTAAATAGGGTATGTTTTGATTAAATATTTGTCGCTCCTTTATGACAAATATCCTGCCAGGGGGTTTAATGATATTTTTGTTAAATCATTTGTTGTAATATCTCCTGCAATTCCGATTCAGTTTTTACCAGCACTTCACGGGCTTTGCTGCCGGCATTAGCGCCCACTATTCCGGCTGCTTCTAATTGATCCATCAGCCTGCCGGCCCGGTTGTAACCCAATTTCATCCTTCTCTGCAACAGGGAAGTGGAACCTTGCTGCGTGGCCACGATGACACGGGCAGCTTCTTCAAACAACGGGTCTTTTTCTCCTCCATATTCGCGCTTTTCCATTTCTTTATCATCTACATATTCAGGCAACATGAATGGTAGCGGATAGCCCTTTTGACCGGAAATAAAAGTTACAATATTTTCTACCTCCGGGGTATCCACAAAGGCACATTGCAGCCGTGTAAGGTCTCCGTTATAAGAGATGAGCATATCACCTTTTCCTATCAGCTGTTCCGCGCCGCCCGAATCCAGGATGGTCCTGGAATCCACTTTTGAGCTGACTTTAAAAGCGACTCTTGCAGGGAAATTTGCTTTAATAACACCGGTGATAATATTGACTGAAGGCCTTTGCGTGGCAATAATTAAATGAATTCCCACCGCACGCGCCAACTGTGCCAGTCTGGCGATGGGCATTTCCACCTCTTTGCCTGCCGTCATAATCAGATCGGCAAATTCATCAATGACCAACACAAGGAAAGGCAAATACTGGTGGCCATCCTTAGGATTCAATCTCCGGTGAATAAACTTATCGTTATACTCTTTGATATTTCTTACGCCGGCCTCTTTGAGCAGATCATACCGGTTATCCATTTCTATGCAAAGCGCATTCAGGGTATGAACCACCTTTTTTGTGTCCGTGATGATGGCATCCTCTTCTCCCGGCAGCTTTGCCAGAAAATGTTGTTCAATGACACGGTAAATGGAAAGCTCTACTTTTTTGGGATCAACTAAAACGAATTTAAGCTGGGAAGGATGTTTTTTATATAATAGAGAAACCAGTATAGCATTGATGCCGACCGATTTTCCCTGTCCTGTGGCTCCCGCCATCAGCAGATGTGGCATAGTGGTCAGATCTACGATGAAGTTTTCGTTATCAATTTTCTTCCCCAACGCAATGGGGAGCAGCATGCGGCTGTTTTGAAATTTGTCGGAGGCTAACAAAGTTTTCATGGAGACAATGCTCCGCTTGACGTTCGGCACTTCTATGCCAATGGTACCTTTACCCGGGATCGGGGCAATGATGCGGATTCCCAATGCTGCCAGGCTCAAGGCAATATCGTCCTCGAGGTTGCGGATACGGGAAATCCGGATACCGGCCGCGGGAACAATTTCATACAGTGTGACGGTCGGGCCCACGGTGGCGGTAATTTTCTGAATGGTTATATCATAATTATTCAACGTTTCTATGATCTGCCGTTTGTTATTTTCCAACTCTTCGTTATCGTGCACGATTTTGTCGCCGCCGTAATTTTCCAGCAAATCAAAAGTGGGATATTTATAATCCTGGAGATCCAGGGTAGGCTCATATAATCCCTGCTCTCTAACTAATTTGGCCGCTTTTTCGGACACGTTCTTTGGCGTGTCTTCATGAACGGGATTAATCTCCAGTGCCAGTTCTTCCGGATTTGAGGCAGCTTTCGCTTTTTTATTGGCAATAGGCGGTTCAGGGACGACCGGTGAATCCTGTTGAATGTCTCTTGTATCGTTTTCAGAAGGGATATTTTCTTTAATAGATAAACTGAAGGGGATTGCTTCTTCTTTCTTTGAAACACCGGGTAACGGATCCCTGCCAAGTAATTGGGGAATCACCTCCTGCTCGCTATCTGCGGTGTCATCCGTTCCGGGTAAACGGACTTCTTCCCCTGCGGCCTTCCTCTTTTTTCTTAATGCATGGGGGATCCGGAAATCGAAATTATATTTCCATACCAGGAAAGCCAGTGCGCACGCCAAAAGCAGCAGTGAAGTGCCTAACCGGCCAAGGAACCCATTCAGCCAGAGGCTGATCATATTCC
>SCQT01000136.1 GCA_004322015.1 Chitinophagaceae bacterium | reverse complement strand
GGCCGTGTCGGATACTTCATATTGTCGACATATTTGTGAAACTTTAGTTTGACCCCTCTCTATCTCAAGTACCTTCTTCTGCTTGAAACTTTCACTGAATTTTCGCCTTTGCCTTTCCGAAAGGCTCATTTGAAACTGTTCCCGCCTTGCCATGATTTTGTCTTTTTTAGTCCGCAAAAACGGTCAACGTATTTCAGGCATTGACATAAGGAATATGATAAATCACGAACATTGAACACAGAAAACAGCACATGGAATACGAATTAACTAAATAAATAGTATGGTAACTATTGAAAAAAAAGGCGACCACTTCATTTTTACTATTAAAGGGATACATAAGTTGTGGGCATTAAAGAGCGAGATTACCATTCCTGCAGCACATATTATCAATGCTCACCCCAATAAAGAAAACCTGCATATAAAATTAGGACTGAAAATGCTGGGGACAGGCATTCCAGGCGTAATGGATGCCGGAAGCTTTATAGGAAAAGATGGAATTATTTTTTGCGATATTACCAATGATGACAAAAGCATCGTTATCGAGCTGCAGCATGAACATTATAAAAAGATGATCATTGACGTGGAAGATCCACAGTATGCCATTGAATTGTTGATAGAAAATAAAATACTACCCGATGAAAGAATCTAAACATATCGCTATCAATGAAGCCAAATGGGATAAATGGGCAGGCACTTTGGATGAAAAAGGAAAACGTAATGATTATCTGCGAAAGGCGCAGAATGATGTCATTGCTTTGCTGGAAATGAGCGAAGATATCCGACTGTTGGACATTGGCTGTGGAACCGGAAAGGCTTTAGCCTTTGCCGCCGAGAAAAATAACGGCAAGGGTGAATTTTATGGAGCGGATCTTTCGGAAAAGATGATAGAAAAAGCAAAGGAAACTTTTAAGGGAGAAGAGAATTTCCATTTTATACAAGCCAACGCTGAATCTATTCCTTTACCTGATCATTCGTTTGATGATATCATCTGTACCCATTCATTCCATCATTATCTTCATCCGATAAAGGCTCTCAATGAAATGCACCGTTTGTTGAAACCTGCTGGCAAACTCTATCTCCTGGATCCCACCACCGATGGGATCATGATGAAGGTGATTGATAAAATTGTAAAACTGACAGACAAAGCTCATGTGAAAATGTATAGTACCAAAGAATTTAAAAATATGTTCTCCGTAGCCGGTCTTCGATACCTCGACAGTAAAGTTATCATGGGACCGGTAAAAGTGCATATTGGGAGAAAATAATAGCGAAAGAAGAAACAAAATCTTGCATAAGTAATCATTTGATTGTATTTTTCGCTTTTATTCTTACAAACACTTATATGCAACGCAGAGATTTTATCCGTAATACCTCTCTCATGGGTACCGGTATAGCAGCCATTCCCGGTTATCTGAAAGCCAACCGCAACCGGCGTATTGGAATAGCTGTTCTCGGAACGAACGGCAGGGGTCTGGCTCACATTGAAGCTTACAGCAAGATACCGAATGTAGAAATAGCTTACATCTGTGATGTAGAGCAACACGCTTTGGATAAAGGGATCAACCTGGCAAAAAAGCTGACAGGTCACACTCCGAAGGCCATTCAGGATTTCAGAACTATCCTGGATAAAAAAGATATAGACGCCGTCTCTATTGCTACTCCGGACCATTGGCATACTCCGGCAGCCATCCTGGCTTGCGAGGCAGGGAAACACGTGTATGTGGAAAAACCCTGCGGGCATAATCCGGCGGAAGGGGAAATGCTGATCGCCGCTGCAAAAAAATATGATCGTCTGGTGCAAATGGGCAATCAACGCCGCTCCTGGCCGCATATTATTGAAGCCATGAACCTGATACATAGCGGTGTTATAGGAGATGTTTATTTCGGCAAAGGCTGGTATGCCAATAACAGAACCAGTATTGGGCATGGCAAGCCGGTTCAGGTTCCTTCTAGCTTAGACTGGGCTTTATGGCAAGGGCCTGCTCCAAGGAAACAATACCGTGATAATCTTGTTCCCTATAACTGGCACTGGTTCTGGAACTGGGGAACGGGTGAAGCTTGTAATAACGGGACACATGAAATTGATTGCATGCGCTGGGCATTGAAGGCAGAATTTCCCTCAAAAGTCACTTCCGCAGGCGGACGTTACGCCTTCCATGACGACTGGCAGACCACTGACACCCAAGTCATGAGTTACGAGTTTGGAGAAGACAAGGCTATTACATGGGAAAGCAGGAGTTGCAATAATTACCCGGTCGAAGGTGCGGGAAGGGGATTTATTATCTACGGGAAAAAGGGAACATTAGTCAATCTCGGCGGCGACGATTATAAAATTTTCGACCAGCATAATAAACTGATCAAAGCCAACAGCGATGCCACACAAACCAATACGCTGAATACATTGGGGCCCGGCGCCTCATTAGATGCTTATCATTTTTTAAACTTTATCAATGCCATCCGGAATGGTGAAAAATTAAATTCGCCTATAACCGAAGGTCACAAATCCGTTTTGCTTTGCCATCTCGGTAATATTGCACAGCGGACCGGGCACACCCTGCATTGCGATCCTGCAAACGGCGGCAAAATTTTGCATGATGAAGAAGCTTCCGACCTGTGGAACCGGAAGTACGAAGACGGATGGCAGCCTAAGATTTGACCAGGCTGTTATTTCTTCGCAATCCGCCGATAATCTTTTATTTTTGGAAACAGGGCGGCAGAAATAGTTCATCATCCCGGTTAATTCTGTACTTCCGGGAGAACCATCACAATACTTTTATTTTTATATCTCTGAAGGAAACCTCATTACCATGATCCTGCAGTAAAATATGTCCTTCTTTCCATAGTCCGAAATTCTTCCAGTTTTTGTATTTGCTGATTGCGATCAATGCTAAAAAAGCTTTGGATCCTTTTTGATATTCCAGCATTTTATACCCGTTGAGCCAGTGTTCTACGTGCCCATCAGGATATACAATGATCCTTCCGTGGTTCCAATCGCCGATTCTTCTAAAAGCCTGGGGAATATTTTTCCTGGGAATTAAGTCATAAAGAGAAGACAATGTGCGGTCACCGTCACGTCCCAGCCTGGCATCCGGATGATGGGCATCATCGAGTATCTGATATTCCAGTCCGATACCGGAC
>SCQT01000297.1 GCA_004322015.1 Chitinophagaceae bacterium | reverse complement strand
TGGCCAGATACCGGCTTTCGATGCGCAGCGCGGTGTCGTAGTCAACCAGCGCACCCTCGACCATGGCGCTCAGCGCCGCCTCGGGCGCGGGGTAGCGCCCGCGCGTGGTCTTGCGCAGCATCGCGGGCGCGACGGCGAGACCCGCGGCGATCTTGGGGCTGGCGGGCGTGCCGCCGGGCATCTTGTAGCCCTTTTCGTCCCAGGGGTGGCGCGCTTCGGGGTGCGCGGCGATCCAGGCCAGGGCGGCGGGCCGCAGCGCGGCGGCATCGGCGACGAGCGCGTGCACCAGGCCCAGCGCCTGGGCTTTTTGCGGGTTGAAGAGCTTGCCTTCCATGATCCAGGGCTGCGCGCCCATCAGGCCCAGCAGCCGCACCATCTTGGTGATGCCGCTCGCGCCGGGGATCAGACCCAGCGTGACCTCGGGCAGGCCGAGCTGGATCTTCGCGTCATCGACGGCGATGCGGTGGTGGCCGATCAGCGCCACCTCCCAGCCGCCGCCGAGCGCCGTGCCGTTGATGCACGAGACAACAGGGATGCCCAGCGTCTCCAGCGTGCGCATCTGCCGCTTCATGCGCTCGATGCGCTCGAAGGCGCGCGGCGCGTCGGCCTCGCTCATCTGGAAGATGGCCTTCAGATCGGCCCCGGCGAAGAAGCTGCTCTTGGCCGAGGCGAGCACGACGCCCTTGAGCGCCGTGCCCAGTCGCGCGCGCTCGGCCAGCACCTGCGCGGTCGCGCTGGCCAGGTCGTCCTGCCAGCGCTGGCACATGGTGTTGACGGGCGAGCCGGGCTCGTCGAAGGTGATGAGCGCCACCTGGCCTTCGCCGTGGGCCGGGATCAGTTCGTAGCGGATGGTGTCCATGAGGTGCTCCGGATTCAGATGCGTTCAACGATGGTGGCGATGCCCATGCCCCCGCCCACGCACAGCGTGATGAGGCCGTAGCGCAGCTGGCGCCGGTGCAGCTCGTCGACCAGCGTGCCCAGCAGCATCGCGCCGGTGGCGCCCAGCGGGTGGCCCATGGCGATCGCGCCGCCGTTGACATTCACCTTCTCGTGCGGCACCCCCATCTCGCGCATGAAGCGCATGGGCACGGCGGCGAAGGCTTCGTTCACCTCGAAGAGGTCGATCTGATCGATGCTCATGCCCGCGCGGGCCAGCGCCTTGCGCGTGGCGGGCATGGGGCCGGTGAGCATGATGGTGGGGTCGGCCCCGCTCACGGCGGTGGCCACGATGCGCGCGCGCGGCGTGAGGCCATGGGTCTTGGCGGCGGCCTCGCTGCCGATGAGCACGGCGGCGGCGCCATCGACGATGCCGGACGAATTGCCCGCGTGGTGCACGTGATGGATCTGCGCCACCTGCGGGTAGCGCTGCAGCGCCACGGCGTCAAAGCCCATGTCGCCGAGCTGCGCGAACGAGGGCTTGAGCGCGGCCAGCACCTCAAGCGTGGTCTGCGGCTTGATGAATTCGTCT
>SCQT01000135.1 GCA_004322015.1 Chitinophagaceae bacterium | reverse complement strand
GGCACCCTCACTTCAGTTTGCGAGGGAAATATCAAGGTGGACCATGCTATGGAGATAGATGCAAACGGTCATTATATTTCGCCGGGGTTTATTGATATACATGTACATGGTGGGGGAGGGCATGATTTCATGGATGGGAATGAAAATGCTTTTCTCGAAATTGCTGCGATCCATGCGAAATATGGCACTACAGCTATGGTTCCTACGACGCTTACCGGTACTAAAGAAGAAATTTTACATACGCTGGAAGTTTACGACCGGGCTGATAAAAAAAATATATCGGGTGCGCAATTCCTGGGTATGCACCTGGAAGGCCCTTATTTTGCGATGAATCAGCGTGGTGCACAGGATCCGCGCTATATACGCGATCCTGATCCGGAGGAATATATGGATATTATAGCGCACAGTGATTCTATCAGGCGCTGGAGTGCGGCGCCTGAATTAGAGGGTGCAATACCATTCGGGAGGTATTTGAAATCGAAAGGAATATTACCGGCCGTGGCCCATACTGACGCCATCTATGAGGATGTGATCGTGGCATTTGAAAACGGATACACACTCGCCACCCATCTCTATTCCGGGATGTCCGGCGTCACGAGGAGAAATGCTTTTCGTTATGCGGGAGTGATAGAGAGCGCTTTCCTGCTTGATGGCATGGATGTGGAGGTTATCGCTGATGGAGTACATTTACCAGAACCATTGCTGAAACTGATTTACAAAATTAAAGGACCGGACAGAATTGCGCTGATCACTGACGCCATGCGCGGTGCCGGTATGCCGGAAGGTGAAAGTGTGTTAGGTAATTATAAAACGGGACTGAAAGTGATTATAGAAGATGGAGTAGCTAAGCTGCCGGACAGGAGTTCTTTTGCAGGAAGCGTAGCCACGGCGGACAGGTTGGTACGCACGATGGTGAA
The DNA here is from genome assembly GCA_004322015.1 of Chitinophagaceae bacterium. Taxonomy (GTDB): domain Bacteria; phylum Bacteroidota; class Bacteroidia; order Chitinophagales; family Chitinophagaceae; genus FW021-bin31. Next base: position 1,237 of record SCQT01000135.1, on the reverse strand, counting down.
AACGGCCAAGGTACCGTTAACAGATGCCGTAAGAATGATTACTCACACACCTGCCCGGATCATGGGAGTATCAGAGTCAAAAGGATCACTCGCAGTGGGTAAAGATGCCGATATTGTAATCTTTGATCAGGATATCCATATTAAATCAACTATTATAAAAGGTAAAGTGGTATATCATGAATAATGGCAATAGTACAGCCCCATCTACGGGCCGGCGGCTATACTCTCTCGATGCGTTGCGCGGTTTTGACATGCTTCTGATAATTGGGGTCAGTGATTTTTTTATAAGGCTTGACCAGGTTGTTCATAACTCTTTTCTTGATGGAATAGCAGACCAGTTCAGGCATTGCCGTTGGAATGGATTTCATTTATACGATGCGATCTTCCCGCTTTTTTTGTTTATAGCCGGAGTGGCGACACCTTATTCCGCAGGACGGCTATTGGAAAAAGGGAAGACTAAGAAATATTTAGTTGTCAGGATCGTAAAGAGAGCGCTGATACTGGTCATCTTAGGGATCATCTACAATAACGGACTTAAGATCCTTCCTGTTTCGGATATGCGTTTTGCCAGCGTCCTCGGAAGAATAGGCATAGCCTACCTGTTTGCCAACTTCATTTATTTATTCGCCAAAGAGCGCTGGCAGTATATATGGTTCTTTATTTTGCTCATAGGCTATTGGCTGTTGTTGAAATTTAATTCAGCGCCTGGTTTCCCTACGGGCGACCTGACTATGCAGGGGAATTTTGTGTCCTATGTTGATCGCATTGCTTTACCCGGCCGTCTGTTACATCCTAAATTACATGACCCCGAAGGTTTTCTTTCAACGATCCCGGCTATCGGAACCGCATTGATGGGCATCTTTGCGGGGAAGCTGTTAAAGAATGACCGTTTTTCACAAAAGCGCAAAGTTTCCTGTTTGCTGATAGCAGGCCTGGTTTCTTTAATATTGTCGGTTTTATGGAATTTTGATTTCCCGATAAACAAAAACCTTTGGTCCAGTTCTTTTGTGCTGTGTACAGGTGGTTTCAGCTTGCTGTTGTTGGCTCTTTTTTATTATGTTATAGATGTGCTTGGACATAAAAAATGGGCTTTCTTTCTTAAAGTTATCGGTATGAATTCGATATTGATCTATATGTCCGAAGTGTTTATCAATTGGAATTATACGACAGATTCAATATTTCACTGGTTGGGTCAATTGATTGGAGATCCGTTCAATATAGTGGTTTTAGCTCTTTG
>SCQT01000294.1 GCA_004322015.1 Chitinophagaceae bacterium | reverse complement strand
CAATAGTTCGGTATAAAAATTAAGCAGCCATGGAGCCAATGTTTAAGCATTTAGCATATAGCTTTCTTATTTTATTACAATTCAGCTCTATGCCTAAGTTTGAAAAAATAGTTTCGGTTAGATACTTGTTGTAGAACCATGTTTTGATACTTCGCATGGAAAAGGGCACTTGTTCTTTGTTTGGTAAAGTGGCCCAACAGGTAAATTTCATCAATGAGACTGTCATGAGCGATAGATTAAAATGGTTGTATAATTTGGTTTCACTAACCGCCTGGCATTCTTCCAGGCCCGCATATTGTTTGGTATCCCGGATCAGAAATTCGATCTGGAACCGTAAACTGTAATATTTTATGATTGTTTCACCGTCCAATTCTGTATCAGTGCTTAATAATATGGTGTATCCGTTTCCCTTTTTATATTTCAGGTATACCACTTTTACTATACGTTTCAGGGTCACACAAGTGGCTGTTAATTCAAAGGCTTCCATATGATCATCTTCATAACAACGTTTCCACCGACGCTTATCAATGTTTTTCACATTCACCTTTCCGCCATGGGTGCGCTTTCTGCCGCGACCTTGTCTTTGGGGACCATTATAGATGTATTGCAAGTTGGCATCCGGACGCATTCGGGTGATCACCTGCAATCCAATACCCAGCACCGGCTCAATAAAGGATTTTTTCATAAAGTATCCGTCGACGGTCAAGTATCTGGTATAACACAAAATCTGATCAACCCTTTTTTTAATAATGCCTACGTAATGTCCCATCAGTTTCTCTTTTTGTTGAACTGGTGTTTGGATAGCTTCCATACTGTATGCTGTTTCATCTTCCACATCCACCAGCGCAAGACATCCTATCTCAAGCCCCGGTTTCGCCTGTTGGTCTTTACCACTCCACAAACGCCCTTTACCATAGGTCTTTTTACCGCTTTTGGGGATATAACTCGGATCAAAGGCGGCAATGCATTCTTTTTGTCCCAACTTACCAAAAGCCGCATCAAACCAATCCGGAAAGTTTATCCGCCGGCTGAACTGATGCCGGATGCTTTTTTCCGAATATCCGCCATCACCATAGCGGAAGAGGTTCAAAAAGTTATGTCGTACGGGCAGCATAATCCATTTTTCAAAGATCCAATGCAAAAATTTACGTTGTGGTTTGGCCATTCCACAAACTTGGTCTATACTTGCATGGACGAAGCCCATGGCTTTGTTAAAGGCGGTTTTACTTTGTTTCACACCAAATATTACCGCCTTTTTTTCTCTTTCTCCTCCTTGGGGATAACTTTATTTTTTACCCGCTAAACACCTTTTTATCCACACATTGTGAATTACTTATCCTTTAAAAAACTACCGAACCATTG
>SCQT01000134.1 GCA_004322015.1 Chitinophagaceae bacterium | reverse complement strand
AACCGAAACTATTTTTTCAAACTTAGGCATAGAGCTGAATTGTAATAAAATAAGAAAGCTATATGCTAAATGCTTAAACATTGGCTCCATGGCTGCTTAATTTTTATACCGAACTATTGTTTAGTATCTTCACATTCTTTATAGTGAAATTAAGTTTTGCTCAACTGCATCAAAAACAGTTCAATGAGGATATTGTGAAAGTATCCGGAGGATTCATTCGGGGCGTAACAAATCCTGAAACAGACATCCGGCATTTTTGGGGAATTCCTTATGCGCAATCTCCTGTGGGTGATCTGCGCTGGCGTGCGCCGCAACCTGTAAAAACATGGAACGGTATCCGGGATGCCAATAAATTTGGCCCAAAGGCCATGCAAAAATTTATTTTTACCGATATGCGCTTCCGTACGGATTCGATGAGTGAAGATTGTCTTTATCTGAATGTCTGGACTCCTGCAAATTCTTCCACAGCAAATCTGCCCGTGTTGGTTTATTTTTTTGGAGGAGGTTTTATTGCAGGCGATGGTTCGGAATGGCGTTATGACGGTGAAAGTCTGGCACAGAAAGGTATTGTAGTGGTGACGGTCAATTACCGTTTAGGTATCTTCGGCTTTTTTTCTTATCCGGCTTTGACAAAAGAATCACCTCATCATTCATCCGGAAATTACGGATTGCTTGATCAGCAGGCTGCTTTAGAATGGGTTCACCAAAATATTGCAGCATTCAGCGGCAATCCTGATCACATCACTATCGGAGGAGAATCGGCAGGTTCTATTTCTGTATTTGCACAAATGGCTTCTCCTTTATCGCGACATTTAATTGCAGGCGCTATCGGTGAAAGTGGCGCTATGATCAATCCTACCTTACCTGCTATATCACTGGATTCGGCAGAGAGAATGGGAGAAGCGTTTGCCAAAAAAGTGGGTGCCAATTCCCTGAAAGCATTGCGTGCCATTCCCGCCGAAAAATTATTAGATGAATCTTTTGCCACTAAAATGGTACAATGGCCGGCAATTGTTGACGGATATTTTTTGCCTCAGTCTCCTTTGAAGATTTTTGAAGAAGGGAAACAGGCGTATATCCCTTTATTAGTGGGATGGAATTCAACCGAATCTCCTTATCAGGGATTGATGAGAGGAAAGATGCCCACACCTGAAAATTACGAAGCGATTGTCAGGAGTTTATATAGGAAAAATACGGAAGAGGCGTTAAAATTATTCCCTGGAAATAATGAAGAAGAAGTGATCCGTTCTGCTACGCGACTGGCCAGCGACCGGTTTATTGTGTACAGCACCTGGAAATGGGCGGAACTGCAGAGACTGACCGGAGAACAGCCTGTCTATCGTTATAACTTCGGTAAAGCAAGGCCTCCCATGGTGGATGCAAAGGAAGAAAAGAACAGTTCCATGCCGCCACCGTTAAAAGGAGCCGAACATTCCTGGGAAATTGAATATGCACTGGGAAATTTAAGCACCAACAAAACCTACGCCTGGACGCCTGATGATTACAAAGTATCTGCCATCATGGAAGATTATTTTGCCAATTTTATCAAAACAGGTAACCCCAATGGTATTGCCTTACCTAAATGGACCGGCAATATGAAAGGTGAGCCCGTGATGGTAATGCACATTAATGTGCAAAGCGAGTTGGAACCGGAGCAGCATTTAGAGCAATTTCAGTTTTTGGACAAGCTGTACGGTGCAGGGGAGTAAAATGCCAAAACTGAATTGTTTATTCTTAAAAATAAATTGTATTTCGACCGGAGTTAATGGATTTGCCCTGATTTAGTCCCCGCCGGATTAAGCATTAAAGTGAGTCAGGTTATCCGGTTGGGAGGGAGCGATGGAAAATATTCCTGATCCGTTTATATAGAGTGGCTACCACTACTGCCACCAGGCTTCCTAATACAGCTCCGCAAAATACGTCGCCCGGATAATGGACACCTACATAAATCCTGCTGTAGGAAAGTGAGACTGCCCATATACACAATACCCATTTCAACCAATTGAATTTTTTGGGGAGAATGAGTACCAGGAAAATAAAGAGTGCAAAGGAATTGGTAGCGTGTCCTGAAACAAATCCATATAGCCCGCCCGGTCCGGCTTTGCTTAAATGTACTAAATGTTCAATAGCAGGATTATGAGAGGGGCGCAGCCGTTTCACGAGAGGTTTGATCACTTCGGAAGATAATTGGTCGCTTATGGTAATTAAAATAGCAATAAATATAAAGATCAGGATGCTTCGCTTTTTATAGGCAATGGCAATCAGGATGATAATGAACAAATAAAAAGGAGTCCAGAAAAGCTTATCGCTGAACCAATACATGATAGGGTCAAAAAATGCGTTATGATGGCTGTTTAAAAACAGAAATAACCGGATATCGAGGCTATTTAATTTTTCTAACATAAGCATTGAAATTAAAAACCAAAGGCAAACTTAGATATAATTCATGGGTTATTCCTCTGAAATATCAGGTAGGGGCTTATAATTCCATTCCAATATGGTATAATTAGTTAAGATATTGTTTTTTCTATTCTGATGTAAAATGTGTTTCTCTACCCAGGGATTTAATCCATAAGCGATCCTGGTGGACAAAAATCCAAATCCGGCTCCTGCTATCACATCAGAAACCCAATGCCGGTTATTGTAAACCCTAAGCACTCCCGTGGCAGTCGCCGCTGCATATCCTGCGATGCCGATCCATGGAGAACGTTGCCAGTATTCGTTTCGTAACCATTCCGCTGCGGCAAAGGCAGTGGCTGTATGGCCGGATGGGAAAGAATAATAGTCCGAGCCGTCAGGGCGTAGTTCATGTGAAATATGCTTAGTTCCTTCCACAGTGATTCCCATAATAATATTGGAAACAGCGTACACACATAGTTCATCTATAAAGCTATGCTTGCCGTGCACCCCTGCGATATTCAATCCTATCACTGTCACAGCCGGAGAGTATTGCAAATAATTGTCTGCCTGTGTGTGGACCAGCCGGTGATCTTCCATCAGTTCATTTCGGGTGGAAAGATTCAATGTTTTGAACGGGCCACTATGTAATGCCAAAACGCCATAAGTGATACCGGCGGCAGGAATTAATACGGAAGAAACATTCAGTGAATGTACATCCTGTTTTTCTAATTTATTGGAATACCAATCCGGTATTTTTAAATCCAGGAAGTGTACGGTATCCATCTTCAATCCGCTTGAATCAAATCCTGACTGGGCATAGGTATTATAAGATGCCAGCAGGGAGATGCAGAAAATAAGGATCTTCTTCATGAATACATCAGGGAACGATAGGATTTAATTTGAAAATACCCCGGTTAAATTTAACCGGGGCAAGGTAAGATAAATCCTGAATGATGATAGTTATTCAGATGCTAAAAGCCAAAGGTTGTCATGGTTGATAGACCAGCACAGAAAAGGTGCCCGGTACCATGGATCTTCTTTCCCCCGCTTTATGTTGTGCTACGCTGAGATAAATCTTATGTGTATCCGGATCTAATTCCATCGTTCTGGCGCCTTCCTGCGTTTGTAAAGTTTGTACTACCTGATACTTGTCCGGCGTATCCTCATGAATAATGGTAGTCGTTCCGTCCCCGGTGGAGGCAAAAACCAATCGGGTGACCGGGTCATATCTTGCGGCATCTACTCCTGCTCCGATGGGAAGCGTCGCGATGACTTTTCCCGTCCCGGCATTAAGGACGGTCACTCCTTTGTCTTTTCTGCAGGCAGTAAATAACCTTTCGTGGGCAACATCTATAGCTAAACCGGTCGGGCGTTCGCATGGTGCAATGGAATAATGATCAATTATTTTCCTTGATTCAGGATCTATGACTACAATTTCATTTTTATCTGTCAGGTTATTATAGATCCTGCCGTGATTATCTGTTACGGCGAACTCAGGACTGCCTCCTAAAGGAATGGTTCCAACTACTTTTAAACTTTTTGCATTGATTACAGTGGAATTATCACTGTCACCGTTAAATGTAAAAACCTGTTTGGAAAGAGCATCATACAGAATACAATCAGGGTCTTTGCCGGTGACAGGAAGAGTGGTTATTTTTTTGAGCGTTTTCAAATTAAATACAGTCACTGCATTGGCTTGTCCGTTACTGATAAATCCTTTATTAAGTTCATTGGCAATGGCAATACCATGTACCCCATGGAGATCCGGAATGGTTGCCTCCACCGTTTCGGTTCTCAGATCAATCACGTTAACAGCATCGCCATGCGAAACAAACAAACGGTGATGTACGGTATCAATACCCAGATAGTCCCACCAGGTATTTCCCGGAACAGCAATTCTTTTTTCAAAATGATAACGGGTAGCGCTGGTTTGACTCTGCGCTTTAAAAACTATCAGCAGGAGTAATGCCGATGTAAGCGAGAAACTCAGATATTTTTTCATGTGTATTTTTTTAAATAAAAAGAATCGCAAAGTTAACTTTCGATTCTGAAGAATTTCTGAACAGATCCATTCAGGATCCATTTCGTTAATTATTCTTTAAAATATGCCCCAATGGCTTGGTAGCATTTTCCAGCCTGTAAATGTACCAAAATCTGACGACTGTCCCTGAACGTATTTGGGGTATTTTTTTTATTAAAATGATCTTGAGAAAATCACCGGAATATTCTTTTGCAGGATTATTGTAATAATTGGACGGGGTAATGTACCAGGCAGATTCTCCTTGCTGAATGTATCCTTCCATGTGGTTCAGCCAGGCGAATTTATGCAAATCAAAAAGCGAACCGGCTCCAATAACGGGGATATGCAAAGGATAACCGACATAAAAAAGAATATGGCCGCCGGGAAACCATTTGTCTGTTATTATTGGATCTTCAGCCTTCATCAGTCCGCTGTCAATTTCTTTATTCCTGATATCACTGAATTCTTTTTTCAGTTCATGCCAGCCGTACATATCCAACGTAGCATCGCCTGAACCTAATTCATGTGATTCTTTACTGCCTAAGGTTCCCGGATAAAAATTAATCGCGTAAGCCCCTGTCAGCACAAAGATGATAATGAGGATAGAAGCAGCGTTCAGCCATCTCCTGAAAAGTCTCGCTTGATCTGTTGAGAAATATTCATCCAGGACAAATGCCGTTACAAGCATCAATCCTGTAAAGCCGGGTCCGCTCCAATGCGGCAGCACATCTCTGAATAAGGAAATAGCGGTGACAATAATAATGACGGGAAAGATAAGCCAGTTGAGAAGATGCAGAGACTTTTGAGGGAAAGTAACCTTCCTGATCCCGGCCAGCGCTAAAATATAAATGATGATATTAACGGGATTATTATATCCCACCTGACCTGCAAGAGCTGTAAGGAATCCTGTGGTATTAATGGCAAAGCGATGCACTTCTACCCGCTGGCTGTGAAAGTTCCATGTGACGAAATGATAATGCAGGTTCCAGAAAAAGACAGGAGAAATAATTATAAGCGTTATGAATACAGATAAATACAGAAAATAATTTTTAAAATACTGACGATCATAAAGGATCATATACATCAAAATACCGAACCAGAGAAATACGCCATGCACTTTACACATGGTGGCCAGGCCAATATAAATTCCCAATAAAACGAGGCGGATATTTTCCTGCAGTCTTGTAGCTGTCGCAAGCAGTAATTTTAAGGTAACAAAAATACTCAGGAGCCAGAAAACCATCTGCGGGGAATCGGGAAGGATAAATATGCCGGAGATAATGCTTGTATAAACAGAGGTATTATATAGAACGGCCGCAATCCATCCCGTTCTTTCATTTTTCAGCAGAGCGCCGCATTTGAAAATAAGCCAGGTGCTGATAGCTGCTGCAATAATAGCTGTCAGCCGCATGGAAAAGGCATTGACCCAGTGCAAATCGAGAGTGAATATCCTGATAAAGATCCCCACTAACGGGGGATGATCAAAATGATTCCAGTCGGGTTGAAGCGCATAAGTAAAATAATAGGCTTCATCATTGCCTAAGTTTATAGTGAATGCAAGGATGCACCGTATAATAAATGTTATTAAGATCAGGTATCTTAGGTTCTTATAATAAGATTTACAGTGCATAATGGAATGTAATGAGGCTGTTGGCAGTAAAATTCCAGATAAAAACCAGAAAGACGGCTAATAATTTACTATAATAAAAATGTTTTTCCTTTTTGATATGAAAGAAATATAACAGACAAGTATAAATGGAAAGCCCGATAAGACTGATGAGAAGAAAAAAGGAAAACTGCTTCCCAATACCGGGATCTGTACTCTGGAAAGTCCATATCCGGTTGAGGAAATAGTTATTAATGACTGCAAGAACAAAGCCGGATCCGTTGGCGACAAATTTATTAAGATGAAACTTTTCTTTACACAAATAGGTAATTCCAAAATCAATAGTGAAGCCAATAGAGCCTGTAACTCCAAAGCGCAAGATCTTTATTAGCAGGTCGGGAATGATCATTTTTCCGTTAATGATTTATTAAAATGCAGCGTACCATTTTTCTTATTTTTTCGGATAAGTTTCGTATATAATATGAAATATATTGTGCTGGCAGCAACGCCAATCAACGAGCCTGTCCAGATATCTTCTACAAAATGTTCTCCTAAATAAACCCTGGAATAAGCGGTTAAACAAGCAAGCAAAAAACAAATAACAGCTATCTTTTTTTTATTGCAGGAAAATAATGCGATGATAGTTGCAGTAGAAAATACCGAAGTGGAGTGCCCGGATGGAAATGAATACTTATACCGCAGAGGTAGCCAATATCCTTGTCTTATAATTTCCTTGTTGGAAAAATAAGCAGCAGGTCGGGGACAATTAAAATAATGCTTTAATATAGTTACCAATAATCCCGAAATAATAAAACTGATGAGGATACCTATTGCTACCTCTTTTCTTTTTATTGCGAAACAAAACAGAGCAAGAGGAATAATAAAGTACCCTGTACCCAACCAGGTGATTACAGAAAAGAAAATATCAGCGGGGAAAGATCTCCAGTGATTGATCCATATAAAAGATTCTTCTTTGGGAACAGTCACACTCAGAATGCCAAGGATTAAAAACCAGAGGCAAAAACAAAGATAGAATACCCGATTTTTCTTTAGTATGAAATCATTTCCGCTCATATCTGCAAAAAGGGCAAAAGTAATTAATTGTATTTTCTTAAATTGAATAAAAACAATCATTATTGTCCGAGTAAAATCATACAACTATAGCCTATACTCCTTTGCAGGAAAGTGTTTTAGGCAAAAAATACATTGTTTCAAAATCGGGGGGAGTACCCCCTGGCTTTTTAGGG
>SCQT01000133.1 GCA_004322015.1 Chitinophagaceae bacterium | reverse complement strand
CAGGATGCGGGATATGCAAATAAGAAGCTATGTAGGGATAATACTTCCTGGTAGCATTGATATCAAAAGAATCCTCCCTGAACTTCAATTTGGAAAAAAAATTAATAACGGGATTCAACCCCAAACTGGTGATCCCTTCGTCACCGGTAAACATCGCCTGACTCCATTGTAAAGGGTAATAGGCAAAATTGCCATAAATACCACCTGCCATCAGAATAAAAACAATCACTGCAAAAATCCCGAAAGATCCTTTCCGCGTTGGAGCCGGATCTGCAGCTAACTTAGCAGCAGTTCTTATAGCATGATGGCGATAAGCCCAGCGATGCAGCCGGTAAAGGATTGTCATAACAATGACCATTATCAATAGTCCGCGAACGACCGGATAACTTTCCCAGACCATGGCGGCATTAGTTCCGGCATCCTGTACATTGACAAAGCGTAAAACGACCGGATCCAGGCGCCTTCCCAAATAATTATAAAACCCAAAATCGGTTACATAAAGAATAAATAATCCTGCCTCGATAATAAAAAAATAGCTCAATAAGATTTTTCTGAAAATCATTTTTGAAAATATTTTCTTCCTGAAAAAAATAATCAAAAAGAAAACCGGCAATAAAATGATCAGTGTCAGGCGGAGATCAAATTTTGAACCAATATACCATGCTTTTTCTATATCACGGGGAACATGAAGATTAGTTTTGAAAAAAAACAAATAAAAGATAAAACGGAAAAGAAAAAGGAAAATATATAGGATTAAAAAATTGCCTATCAGGTACTTGATCTGATTAGGAATCTTCCGGAAAATATGCTTCATAGAAATACATGTTAAGCTCCTTTAGGGCAAAATGGTTACAAAGATACTAATTTCCGTATCAAGCCATTTATCTATATTTGCCCTTTAAAATACCGACAAAGTGCCATTAATAAAATCCATCTCAGGAATCAGAGGAACCATCGGCGGAACTCCCGGGACTGCATTTACCCCTTTTGATATTGTACGCTACACTGCTGCATTTGGAAGCTGGTTAAAGAAAAAAAGTGACAACAACAAGGTTATTATCGGCCGCGACGGAAGGATTTCCGGGCCGGTAGTTCAACATTTGGTCATTGGCACGTTAAACAGCCTTGGGTTAAACGTAACAGACCTCGACCTGTCCACCACACCCACTGTTGAAATAGCCGTACAGAAAGAAGCGGCGGCAGGTGGTATCATCCTGACGGCAAGCCATAACCCCAAAGAATGGAATGCATTGAAATTACTGAACAGTGACGGGGAATTTATCTCAGGTGAGTATGGCAAAGAAGTATTAGCTATAGCAGAAAAAGAAGATTTTTCCTTTGTGGATGTCTCCCGATTAGGTTCCCATACTATAGACAACAGTTATTTACAAAAACATATTGACCTCATCTTAAAACATCCGTTGGTAGATGCAGAAGCCATCCGGAAAAAAAACTTTTCGGTAGTGGTGGATGCCATTAATTCCACTGGGGCCATTTTTGTCCCGGCGCTGTTAAAGGCTTTAGGGGTAGAAAAAATAAAAACACTGAATGCTGAAGTGACGGGTAAATTTCAACATAACCCCGAGCCTTTACCTGAAAACTTAACGGGGCTTTCCAATGAAGTTTTACAAATAAAAGCCGATGTCGGCATAGCTGTGGATCCGGATGTGGACAGGCTTTGTTTTGTATGTGAAGACGGCAGCATGTTTGGTGAAGAATATACTTTGGTAGCGGTGGCAGACTATGTCCTTAGTAATAAAAAGGGGAATACCGTATCCAATCTTTCTTCCACGCGTGCATTAAAGGATATTACAGAGAAACACGGAGGTCAGTATTTCTTTTCACCGGTAGGCGAGGTGAATGTGGTGAAAAAAATGCGGGAAGTGAATGCGGTCATTGGCGGAGAAGGTAACGGAGGCATTATTGATCCGCAGCTACACTACGGAAGAGATGCGCTCATCGGTATCGCCCTATTTTTAAGTCATTTGGCACATAGCCAGAAAAGTGTCCTGGCCTTAAGGCAACAATATCCTAATTATTTTATATCGAAAAATAAGATCGAGATAGATAAAGATATTGCCGTGAATAAGATTTTAAAGCGTATCCGTGAAAAATATAAGAATAACCCGCTCAATACTGAAGATGGCCTTCGCATAGAATTTGACAGCAACTGGGTACATTTACGTTCTTCGAATACGGAACCTATTATCCGGATTTATGCTGAAAGCCAGAATGAAACGACAGCGCAAAACATTGCCAAACGCATCATGGAAGATATCAGAGAGTATATGAAGAATTAAGAAAACACCACGATACCTGTCGTGTTTTCTATAAGTTCACACCTCCCGTTACTTCTATCCGCTGACCGTTGATCCATTTGGCATCCTCAGTACACAGAAAAGCTACTACACTACCAATATCGTCAGCATTACCTGCCCGTCCCAACGCAGTCAGGCTGACCATACGAGCTACACGCTCAGGATTATCTCTGTTGGATCCGTTATTGAAATCTGTTTGAATGGCTCCCGGCGCCACTACATTACAACGAATCCCGTGTGTACCGTTTTCTTTTGCGACGTATCTGGAAAGCACTTCTATGGCGCCTTTCATAGGTGCATACATGGAATATCCGGGCACACTGAACCGGGTGGTACCGGAAGATATAAAAATAATTCCGCCGTTATCATTCATAATGGGAAGAATTTTCTGTGTTAAAAAATAAACTCCCTTGAAATGTACATTCATGAACCGGTCAAAAATTTCTTCCGTTACTTCTGCAAATGGAACTGAAGCTCCCATACCGGCGTTATTCACAAGAAAGTCAAGTCTGTCAGTTTTCCAGGTGGATTTCAACGAAGCAGATACCCGCTGTGTAAATGTACCCAAGGCCTTGATGTCACCCGCATCAAAAGGCAGGGCCACCGCTCTTTGCCCTAATTGTTTAATAGCATCCACCACTTTATCGGCATCCTCTTTTTTAGAATAATAGGTAAGAATCACATCTATTCCTTTTTTGGCAAGCGAAAGCGCCATATCTTTCCCCAATCCACGGCTGCCGCCGGTAACAAGTGCGATTTTATCTGTCATGATAAGTTATGTTTTAAGTTTTAAATGATAAGAAGGCGTTCTTCCATCCCGGCATTCTTAAATGCCGTTTCTATTTCTTTCCCCGATTCGCTAAAATGTGACCATCCGTCAAAATGCAATGGCATTATCTTCGCTTTATCAAAAAATCCGGCCGCTTTCACAGCTTCTTCAGCAGTCATGGTAAGATGGTCCGTACCAACCTCCTTTACTATGGCGGCGCCCATAAACAAGATAGCTAATCTTATTTCAAAACGTCTGGCCACTTCTTCCACGCCTTCATACCAAACCGTATCGCCGGAAATATAAATTCCATCCTGGTCGTCGCCTTCATATTGCAAAACAAAACCTGTAACGGGTCCCCGGTCGCCATCTGCAGGTCCGTGACGGCATGGAGTGCCGGTAATTCGTATTGTCCTGTTATTTTGGCCAGGCACTTCAATGGTCTGCCAGTTTTCTAATCCAACTGCATTACCGTTCAATCGTTTTGCACTGGCAGTAGTTGTAAAAACGGATTTAACACCGGATAAAAAATTTCGTCCAGCATGATCAAGATTATCAAAATGGTGATCATGGCTGAGCAAAACATAATCTACATCACCTAATTTCTCAGGGTTAATAACAGGACTTCTTAATTTATGTAAAGTGTAAACCGGAGTCGGGTAATCGGTATTGGCCGGATCAAAAGTCGGATCTGTCAAAAATCGTAAGCCGCTGATTTCAAACAGCGCAGTAGGTCCGCCTATATAGGTTATTTTCACTTCTTTAGATATCATGCTGATGATCTTTTTAAATTTTTTCTCCTTTGATGAGTATGGCTGACCGGATAGCTTTTTCTTTTAAATGTAAAAACCGCTTTCGTTCCTCATCTTTCATAAAGTTTTCAAAATCCTTTTCAGACTCAAATGCACATAAATGTATTTCATAAGGGACTTCCATCTTCTTTTCAATGATATTTTCTCTGTCAGGTCGTATCCGAAACAACAGTTTTCCATTATATTTCGGAATAGCCGGAATGGCAATATTTTCAAACTGATCAAAAGTCTCTTCTTCACCCTGTCTTATATAGATTAATTGCGTAATATAGAGGCTCATTTTTTGTCTTTAAAAATATAGATAAGTTTATCTGATAGAAAAGATACAATTTATTTATTTACCAGCTTCATGGCTCCATCTGCATATCTCTGGCCTATATTCGGGTATTTTTTTAATAACCTCTCCATTCGGTCTAAGTCTTCTTTATTTAAAATAATATCTACTGCTTTTGCATTTTCTTCTAAATACTTCCTTTTTTTGGTTCCGGGAATCGGAATGATATCGTCACCCTGAGCTAATACCCATGCCAGCGCCAATTGGGCCGGGGTGCAATTTTTGCCTTTAGCTATGTCGGCAAATTCATTAACCAACTTTTGATTATTGTCCCAATGTGCTTCATCGAGGCGGGGGAGGGTCCTTCTCCAATCATCTTCTGCAAGAGAATTTTTATCTCTGATGGCTGCGGTGATTATTCCTCTTGCCAAAGGGCTGTAAGGGACCAGGGATATGTCTAATTCCCTGCAGGTTTCCAAAATTCCGTTTTCAACATCCCGTGTTAATACAGAATATTCAGTTTGCAAAGCTGCAATTGAATGAACCTTGTATGCACGCTGAAGGGTTGATGACGATGCTTCGGAAAGTCCAATGTAACGGATCTTGCCTTCTTTTACCAAATCAGCCATTGCGCCAACCGTGTCTTCGATAGGCACCTGCTGATCAACCCGGTGTAAATAATAGAGGTCAATGATTTCAATTCTTAGTCGTTGTAAGCTGTTGTCAACCGCTTTCTTTACCCATTCAGGAGATCCGTCCACATAAGTTCCCGGTGTTCCGCTGAAACCAACTGCATTCTCTTTTAGTCGAAACCCAAATTTGGTTGCTATGAAAACCTTACTGCGGTTTGGAACTAATACTTTAGAAATAAGCCTTTCATTTTCACCTAATCCATACATATCGGCCGTATCCCAGAAATTAATTCCCAGATCCAATGCTTTATGCAAGGTGGCCATACTTTCTTCATCATCCCTGTTGCCGTAGGCATGGCTCATACCCATACAGCCAAGTCCGATGGCGGATAATTGTTCACCTGTCTTGCCCAATGTCCTGTATTTCATGATGAATAGTTTTTAGACTACAAAGATAAGAATGATTTTTAGCCTTTAAGGTCCGGGCAACTTAACCTTATGCCTTGAAGGTTTTTCCTAATTCAGAACCCGATCCGAAATAATGCCGGAAATGAATCTTTATCACTTGCTCAGCCTGT
This sequence comes from Chitinophagaceae bacterium, assembly GCA_004322015.1. GTDB lineage: Bacteria > Bacteroidota > Bacteroidia > Chitinophagales > Chitinophagaceae > FW021-bin31. Next base: position 20,298 of record SCQT01000133.1, on the reverse strand, counting down.
TTATGCGGAAGGCAGTTAAATCATTTCCGTATCACTTTTTAGCAGAGGAGCGCTGTCTATGAATTAACTATAACGGGTTTTTGGAGCTATTTTCAGGAGCTTATTATGAAACAGCTTTCTCCACAATCTTCCTGACTGCATCTAACTTAATCCTGTCCTGCTTAAGCGAATCCCTGTACCGAATAGTAACCGTTTCATCTTCTTTTGTCTGATGATCAATGGTGACACAGAATGGAGTACCGATGGCATCCTGACGACGATAGCGCTTTCCGATGCTGTCTTTTTCTTCATACCAGCAAAAGAATTGTGATTTACATTCGTCCATCAGTTTACGGGCAATTTCCGGTAATCCATCTTTTTTTACCAAAGGCAGAATGGCTAATTTGATGGGAGCTAAGAAAGCGGGGAAATGCATCACCGCTCTTGTATCTGTCCTGGCCGGGTCTGCGGTCGGAACTTCTTCTTCATCATAAGCCTCGCTGAGGATCATCAATACAGTACGGTCTAAACCGATCGAAGTTTCTACTACATAAGGCACATAATTTTTATTGATCTCCGAATCGAAGTACTGAATTTTTTTCCCTGAAAACTGTTGGTGCCTGCTGAGGTCATAATCCGTACGGGAATGAATCCCTTCCACTTCCTTAAAACCAATAGGGAAATTATATTCAATGTCCACCGCTGCATTGGCATAATGTGCCAATTTGGAATGATCGTGATATTGCAATCTTCCGGGCCCTATTCCGAGGCTTTTATGCCATTTCAATCGCTCTTCTTTCCAAAATGCATACCATTCTAATTCTGTTCCCGGACGGACAAAATATTGCATTTCCATTTGCTCAAACTCACGCATGCGAAAAATAAACTGGCGCGCCACGATCTCATTCCTGAAAGCTTTCCCTGTTTGTGCGATACCGAAAGGAATTTTCATCCTGCCTGTTTTTTGTACATTCAGGAAATTCACAAAAATTCCTTGTGCGGTTTCAGGACGTAAGTAGATTTCATTGGCTTCTTCAGTGACGCTTCCCAATTGTGTGGCAAACATTAAATTAAATTGGCGTATATCTGTCCAGTTGGTTGTTCCGGAAATACCGCAAGCAATTTTCTGATCTTCGATCAACTTTTTTAATCCGGGGAAATCATTCACCTTCAGTAATTCATCCATTTGCCGGAGCAAGGCCGTGGCTGCTGCTTTATCTCCTGCGGCTTCTAACTGCTCTGCTTTCCCTTCTATCAGGTGATCTACACGATAACGTTTATTGCTGTCCTTGTTATCAATCATGGGATCGCTGAAATTATCCACATGCCCGGATGCTTTCCAGGTAGTGGGATGCATAAATATGGCGGCATCAATGCCCACAATGTTTTCATGCATTTGTGTCATACTCTTCCACCAATAGTCACGGATATTTTTCTTTAACTGAGATCCGTTTTGCCCGTAATCATATACCGCGCTTAAGCCATCGTATATTTCGCTGGAAGGGAAAATAAAACCGTATTCTTTGCAATGCGCAATCAGCGCCTGAAATTTTTTCTGATCATTTGCCATAGCGCGCAAAGATAATAGGAAAATCATTTCTCCACATAATTCAAATCCTTATGGAAGGTTTCTTCAATTGAAAATGCAGCAATCAGTGCAATGATCAGGCAGGCAGCGCCTACTACTGCCCCGCTTACGTAAAGAGAAACATAATTCTGGAGGAAAGCATATAAGGCAGAAATCGGTATTAACATTCCCCTTACAAAATTCGTGACAGTGGTCGTTACGGTGGCTCGAAGATTCGTACCGAATTGTTCCGCTGCAATGGTAATGAATATGGCCCAATAGCCGACCGTTACTCCCAATGCAAAACATATCCAGTAAAAGGCTTTGGGTGTGGCATTGTAGAGATTAAAATATAAAATAATTGTACCGGCAGTAAGCAAAAGAAAAAGTATGACCGTTTTTTTTCTGCTTTTCCAGATTTGGCTGATAATACCGCTCAGCAAATCTCCAAAGACCAGTCCGGCGTAGCTTGCCATTACCGCAATGGCAGGTTTCACTACCCCGTGCACCCCCATTTGTCTGGCAAAATCATTCGAGAAAAATACTAATATCCCCACTACATACCACGTAGGTAAGCCGATAAGAATGCACTTCAGGTATTTAATAAACTTTTCTTTATCGGTAAAAAGTGAAAAAAAATTCCCCTTACTGACCCGGGCATTTTTTATAGTGTTAAACATGCCGGACTCCAATACACCTATTCTCAACAGAAGTAATAATATACCCAGTCCGCCGCCAATAAAAAAGCAGGTTCTCCAACTAAATTCCTCGGCAATAAATCCTGCCACAATAGCTCCGGACACACCGATAGTCGGGATGAGCATTGTTCCATAGCCTCGTTTCTCCCTGGGTAAAACTTCTGCTACTAAAGTAATGCCTGCGCCTAATTCGCCCGCTAATCCAAGCCCGGCCAGAAAACGCCAAAGCATATATCCATTAATGCCGTGTACAAACCCGTTCGCAATATTTGCTATCGAATATAAAATAATGGATCCGAATAGCACTTTTAATCTTCCTTTTTTATCACCGAGCACGCCCCACAAAATTCCACCTAACAGCATGCCTGCCATCTGAACATTGATGAGTAAGAGCCCTTTTTCCCTGATCTGATCGGGACTCAGTCCAAGGCTGGTCAGACTACTGACACGAATGATACCAAAAAGCACCAGATCGTATATGTCCACAAAGTACCCGAGCGATGCTACGATTACTACCAGACTGAAAACAGAACGGCTTTTTTGCCCTGAAAGAAGTGAAGTTTCGCCACTGAGCAAAGAACTGCTTTGTGGTTCCATATAAAGAGGAATTATTAAGTGATGATATTAATTTACCGGCTCCGAAGGTACAGAAGTATTTGAAATCTTTTTCTTCCCGAAAAATATTTTAAAAAGTACCGGGCCGGTGGTGACAATAACCAGCACAATGATAATCAGATCCAAATGGTCTTTCAGTCCCGGAATACTTCTTCCCAGAAAATAACCCGACAGGATCATCAGACATACCCAAGCCACAGATCCGATAATATTGAAAATAGAAAACTTTTTAAAATCCATTACTACAATACCGGCAACAATGGGAGCAAAGGTCCGGATAAAAGGCAGGAACCTGGCGAATACAATAGCCCCCCCGCCATGTTTTTCATAAAATTCATGCGCAGTGATAAGATGTCGTTTTTTGAACAGCAGGGAATCTTTCCGGCTGAACAACAACGGGCCCGATTTCTTGCCAAACCAGTAACCGGCATAATTACCCAGGATACCGGCTAACGAAACCATCAGCACCACCACCCATACAGGAAATCCTGAAACATGGTTGTTTACAGACAAGGCCATTCCGGTGACAAACAGCAGTGAATCTCCCGGGAAAAAGAATCCTACAAATAAGCCGGTTTCAGCGAAGACAATGATCAGCAACAGCCATAACCCGCCGTGGTCAAGTATCCATTGCGGATTGATTAATTGTTTGATAAGATCCCAGGCTTGATCCATAAAAAGCTTTGTGCAACAGGATAATGTTAAAAATATATAAACGGCACGAAGGTCAGTATATTTTTCATAGGAAATGAAAAACGATCCTGTCCAAACAATAATTTTATGTTAAAAGCTTTATCAAATGGTCATAGCCTCCGTATTTTCCAATGGCTGAAAAAGAGAGCCTTCCTTTGCCAACACCTTCTCCCATCTGGAAACCACGGCCGTTGCCATGCCGTTGCCTATAATATTAGTGGCAGAACGACCCATGTCCAGCAAATGATCTATACCTAACAGCAATATTAACCCTGCTTCAGGAATATGAAACATTGCCAGCGTTCCTGCAATGACCACCAAAGATGCCCGGGGTACTCCCGCAATCCCTTTGCTGCTCAGCATCAAGACTAACAGCATCGTGATCTGTTGCCAAAGATCCAAATGTATGCCATAGATCTGCGCAATAAAAAGGCTGGCAAAAGTCATATACATCATGGAGCCATCCAAATTGAATGAATAGCCTAGGGGCAATACAAAACTGACAATTTTAGGCGGGCAGCCGAATTTTTCCAATTCTTCCATCAAGGAGGGGAAAGCGGCTTCGCTGCTCGAAGTGCTAAATGCCAGTAAAACCGGATCCTTGATTTTACTGAAAAGACTGAAAGATCTTTTCCTGATCACCACAAATCCAGCCAGGGCAATCAATAACCAAAGTAAAATCAGCGCTCCATAAAATTCGATGATGAAAATACCATAACTTAAAAGTATTTCTAAACCCTCTTGCGCGACGACGGATGCCATCGCGGCAAACACTGCAAAGGGCGCCATTTTCATCACATAGCCGGTGATCACCATCATGACGCGAGCAACAGCATCCAGAAATTCCACAATAATTTTTCCTTTTTTCCCGATCGCAGCCGTGGCTATTCCGAAAAATAAAGCAAATACTACTATTTGAAGGATTTCGTTATTGGACATGGCTTCCGAAATACTTTGAGGGAAAACGTGGATAATGAATCCTTTAAAAGTCATATTCGTTTTATCCGCCACCTGCGCAGCATTCACATCGGGAAGAGGAATATGGATGAAATCACCGGGACGAAAAATATTCACGATAACCAATCCTAAAAACAGGGAAACTAAAGAGGCGGATATGAACCAAATCATGGTTTTACCTCCGACCCTCCCCACTGATTTAATGTCTCCGAGTTTTGCCACACCTACGATGAGTGTGGTGATGACCAACGGGGCTATGATCATTTTGATCAGCCGTAAAAATATATCGGTAATGATAGAAATGTTGCCGGAAAATTGTTTTAACCATTCCTGATCAGCCGGATGAGCCTTTTGCAGGACATAACCTAAGATGATCCCTGCTATCATCCCGATAAAGATATAAAGCGTCAGCCTGCTCGTTTTTTTCATCCAGTGTAATTTATATTGGTCAAAAGGTTTTTTATTTATATTTTGCCGCACCAAATTTAAGGGAAGATACTATATTTGGACGCCATTCGACTAAAAAGTATTGCGAGAAACGAACACCAAACGAACCATTTATGAGTCTATTCGTAAAAAAACCCCTCAGCCAGTTATTATCAGAAACATCCGATACAGAACACGGATTGAAAAAGACATTGAGTGCGGGCGCGTTGATAGCTTTGGGTATCGGCGCTGTGATAGGAGCAGGGTTATTTTCCATTACCGGGATTGCGGCGGCCAACCATGCCGGACCCGCTATAGTGATTTCCTTTATCATCGCTGCTGTGGGCTGTGCTTTCGCCGGTTTATGTTATTCAGAATTTGCCTCCATGATACCGGTCGCCGGCAGCGCTTATACATATTCCTACGCTACTTTGGGCGAATTTATTGCATGGATAATAGGCTGGGACCTGGTATTGGAATATGCCGTAGGCGCTGCAACCGTAGCCTCCAGTTGGGCAGGATATCTTGAAAAATTATTTGAAACGTGGGGACTAAGTCTTCCTCATCAGCTATACATGACACCCTTTGACCATGCCACTCTTACCGATGGCACGGTCATTCACGGAATGATCAATTTACCGGCCGTATTTATTGTCGTCATCATGTCTTTGATCTTGATACGAGGTACCCAGGAATCTTCATGGGTAAATAATGTGATCGTTATTTTGAAAGTTTCCATTGTATTGATCTTTATTATAGTAGGATTCAAATATATCCGCCCGGCCAATCTGCATCCGTTTATTCCGCAAAATACCGGACATTTTGGGGAATTTGGATGGTCAGGTATTATCAGGGCAGCGGCCATTGTATTTTTTGCATATATAGGATTCGATGCGGTGTCCACGGCTGCGCAGGAAACAAAAAATCCCAAACGCGCGATGCCAATCGGCATATTGGGGGCGCTACTGATCTGTACGGTCTTGTATATGCTGTTTGCCTACGTCATGACCGGCGTGGCCAATTATAATACCTTCGGTCATGGGGGAAATGAATTGGCTCCTGTTGCCACTGCTATCAGCCAAATGGGCCCCATGGGGGCCAACGGCGTGGTGACACCGGCGTTTCCCTGGCTTAACAGGTTTATAATTATAGCTATTCTTTTAGGATATTCATCTGTCATTTTAGTGATGCTGCTTGGGCAAAGCCGAGTATTTTATTCTATGAGCAAAGACGGGTTATTACCCCGCATATTTTCTGACCTGCACACAAAATTCAGGACACCGGCGAAATCCAATTTATTATTCATGGTTTTGGTGAGTATATTTGCAGCATTCGTTCCCGGACGCGTAGTGGGTGAGATGACAAGCATCGGCACCCTGCTTGCTTTCATATTGGTTTGTATTGGCATCATTGTGATGCGCCGGACCATGCCTGACGCACCGCGTGCTTTCCGGACACCTTTAGTACCATTAATTCCCATCTTAGGTATCTTAGTTTGCTTTCTTATGATGGTATTTCTTCCATTAGATACCTGGATCCGGCTGATCGCCTGGATGATGGTGGGATTTGATATCTATTTATCTTTTGGCATCCGTAAAAGCCATTTGGCTGATTTGGATAAAAAAGAAGATACCGTTAAAAGTATCCGGGTAACCTCTTTGTGTGGGTTGGGATTATGTATCATATTAGCCGCAGTGACTATTTTACATCATCATTTAAATCCTGAACAGTCAGGGTTGATCATATTTGCCATCATTATGTGTGTTTTCCATGTACTGTATTATTTATATTACCTGAGGATAAGGGTGAAGCAAATTAACGGCGGGAAAAAGGAAAAGGTCATGGAATTATAGAAGTAGTGACTGTTTGGTTACAAACCATCAGAATTGAAAATTTGATTTTTGTGATTATTTGTAATTTGGAAATCGAATTTTGGAATTTCATGCATGATATATATTACAAAATTAAATTACCAGTAACACCAGCCTGTTACTGGTAATACCTCATTTTTCCTTAAAATACTCCGGTATAATTTTCTGGAGTGATCTTTTTCAATTCCCTTTTCACGCTTTCTTTCACCTTCAGTTCATCAATGAATTGATGCATCGTTTCTTTCGTGATCTTATCTCCCCTGCGGGTGAGCGCTTTTAAGGCTTCATAAGGTTGGGGATAATTCTCCCTGCGAAGGACAGTTTGAAGAGCCTCTGATACTACCGCCCAGTTATTTTCCAGATCAGAGACTAATTTGGATTCATGAAGGATCAATTTTCCCATACCCTTTTGTATAGATTTTAATGCAAGCAGGCTGTGAGCCAGAGGCACTCCAATATTCCGTAGAACAGTGGAATCCGTGAGATCGCGTTGCATACGGGAAACAGGTAATTTGGAAGATAAATATTCATACAATGCATTGGCAAGTCCCAAGTTTCCCTCTGCATTTTCGAAATCAATCGGGTTTACTTTATGTGGCATGGCAGAGGAGCCTACTTCATTTTCCCTTATCTTTTGCCCGAAGTATTCCATGGAAATGTATGTCCACATGTCGCGGCAAAAGTCAATAAAAATATTATTCATGCGTTTCAATGAATCAAACTGTGCGGCCAGGTTGTCATAAGGTTCTATTTGGGTGGTAAGCTTAGTACGTACTAATCCCAGGTTATTGTTGACAAAATTATCGGCAAATTTCTGCCAGTCTTTTCCAGGAAATGCCACATGGTGTGCATTAAAATTTCCTGTGGCACCGCCAAATTTGGCAGAAAAAGGGATCTGTTTGAATTGTTTGAGCTGCCCTTCTAATCTTTCCGTAAAAACCCTCATTTCTTTACCTAACTTTGTAGGTGATGCCGGCTGTCCGTGTGTATGGGCCAACATGGGTACTTCTTTCCATTCAATGGCTAATGCCGTCAATCCCGCCATCACTTTCTCCAACTCCGGCATCAAAACAGCTTCCAGTGAATCCTTCCAAAGCAGGGGGATGGCAGTGTTATTGATATCCTGGGAGGTAAGTCCGAAATGAACCCATTCCATTTTATCTTCAAAACCGAGGCCTTTTAATTTACTTTTTACAAAATATTCCACAGCCTTTACATCATGATTGGTGATTTTTTCTGTTTCTTTTACCTCCTGCGCATCACCCGGAGAAAATGCTGTATAAATTTTCCTTAAATTATTTCCCTCCTTTGCGGGGAATGAAAAGAGGCCTTCCTTAGCTATGGCTAAAAAATATTCCACTTCAATCTTAACCCTGTAACGGATAAGTGCATACTCTGAAAAATAATCTGACAGCTTTTCCAACTGTGCATAATATCTTCCATCCACAGGAGAAACGGCAGTAAGCGGTGTTAAAGGCATATTGATGATTTGATGATGGCTGATTTGATGATGGCTTATATGATCTGTGATTTATAATATTTAATTGCAGAACAACTCCAAGCAGCAACTTGAAACATAGAGCCATAAGACAATGAAACAATGGAACCATGATACATTCCCAATCTTCCCTTATCTTCGCAGCAAAATTAGTTAATTGTTACTTCAAAATGGAAAACGGTAAGATAAAAGTGGCAGCGGTAAGCTACCTGAATACCAAACCCTTATTATACGGATTGCAACATTCATTATTTCAGCATGAAATAGAACTTAGTGTAGATTATCCCTCTAAAATCGGGCAACAACTGATAGACAATGAGGTGGATGTCGGTTTGATACCGGTGGCCCTTATTCCGAAATTATCCGAATATCATATTATTTCTGATTATTGTATAGGCGCCACAGGACCCGTTGCCTCTGTCTGCCTGTTTAGTGAGGTACCCGTAGAAGAAATAACTGGCGTATATCTCGATTATCAAAGCCGGAGTTCTGTGGCCCTGGCTCGTTTTTTATTGAAAAATTATTGGAAGATCAGTCCGGCGTTCCTGCGGGCAGCGCCCGGGTATGAAGATCAGATTAAAGATACAGTAGCCGGGGTAGTGATAGGGGACAGGGCATTGAAAAAACGAGAGGAATGCAATCATATCTATGATCTGGCTGAGGCGTGGATTAAACATACCGGTTTACCGATGGTTTTTGCAGCATGGATAAGTAATAAAGAACTTCCGAAAGATTTCACAGAGCGTTTTAACGAAGCTACCGGAATGGGTACAAACGGCGATGTGTTACAGAAAGTAATTGAAGAAAACCCCTGTGATTTTTTTGACCTGAACAAATACTTTACTCAGCACATCAGCTATATCCTGGACAACGAAAAAAGGAAAGGGCTCAAAAAGTTTTTAGAAGTGCTGAAACAGCCTGTGGCCTGAAGCGTTCTTAATTTTTCCTTTCAATCTTTTTGAGTATCTGATGAGCTATATCCATTGCCTGGTAAGCATCATAGACATTAACAGGCACCGGCTTATTTTGCAGAATACTATCCCGGAAGGTTTCCAATTCCATACGAATGGCATTGGTCTCTTTCACCGGTGGATTGGCAATGGCGATAGTCTTTTTACCATGGGGCGTATCAATGTCGAAGGAAAACAGGCCTTCTTCACCCTGCGGCGCTTTCAGCTTAATCACTTCAGTCTTTTTATCTAAAAAATCTATCCCAATATAAGCATCTTTCTGAAAGAGTCTCATTTTACGCATTTTCTTCAGGGAAATACGACTGGAGGTAAGGTTAGCCACACAGCCGTTGTGAAATTCAATACGCACGTTGGCAATATCAGGCGTATCGCTCATGACAGCCACTCCACTGGCGGAAATGCGACTGACGGGAGAGTTGACAATATGCAGGATAATATCAATATCATGGATCATTAAGTCTAAAATAACGCTTACATCCGTCCCACGAGGATTAAACTGTGCCAAACGATGCACTTCTATGAACATCGGCTGTAATTGGAAACCGTTTAAGGCTAAAAATGCCGGATTGAAACGTTCCACATGACCTACCTGAAATTTGACATCCGTCTCAGAAAGCAGTTTGAGCAGGGCTTCTGCTTCCTCCATGGAATTAGCCATAGGTTTTTCCACAAAGACATGTTTCCCGTTGCGGATCGCCAATTCGCACAATTCGAAATGAGATGTAGTGGGAGCCACAATGTCCACAGCTTCGGCAACCTCCATCAGCATGGCAGGTTCTGTGAATCTTTTTAATCCGAATTGTTTACTCACTTCATCGGCATGGCGTTCATCTGGATCATAAAAGCCTGCTATTTGAATATCCTGCAAGGTCTGCCATTGGCTGATATGTATTTTTCCAAGATGACCCACGCCAAAAACTCCTATCTTAAGCATATCGGGAAGTATTCTTTAACTTAAAAACGTATGCAAGGTACATCGCTTGCAGATTAAAATGATATTTTGGACGAATAACTTCTCCCCACACATCACAATTTTCCTGTCTTTCCTACATTTGCGGGATGGATTTACAAGAGGATAAACTTCGGGTAGCTGTCATTGATATGTATAATGGCGAACCTGGTCAGGGTATGCGCTGTATTCGTGAAATCCTGAATCAATACGGAGAATTTAATAAGATATCCCTCGAATTTGAAGAATTTGATATCAGAAAGAAACTGGAACTGCCAGATACTTCCTTTTCTATTTATATCTCTACAGGCGGACCAGGAGATCCCCTGCATAGTGAAGGAAGCGAATGGGATAACAGATATTTTTCACTGATAAGCGAATTGGAAGAAATAAACAATTCAAATTTCTCCGAAAAAAAGTATGTATTTTTTATTTGCCATTCCTTTCAGTTGATTTGCAGATATTATTCCATCGGCAAAATCTCCCTGAGAAAATCGCCTTCTTTCGGTGTATTCCCCATACATAAGACTCCTGCCGGAGAAGAGGAAGAATTTTTCAAAGATATTCCAAACCCGTTTTATGCGGTGGACAGCAGGCACTGGCAGGTAACTGAACCGGATCATGCACAATTAGAAAGAAAAGGAGCGAAGATCCTGGCGCTTGAAAAAGAACGTCCGCATGTTCCCCTGGAAAGAGCATTAATGGCTATCCGTTTCTCAGATTATTTTTTCGGCACACAATTTCATCCTGAAGCCGATCCTGTCGGGATGACAGTTTATTTAGAGGAAGAAGAGAAGAAGAAACAGGTAATTAAAGATTTAGGGGAGGAGAAGTACCAAAGAATGTTACGGCAACTTCATGATCCCGATAAGATCATGCTCACCCAAAATGTCGTTCTGCCTGCCTTTTTGGATCAGGCAACCGGCAGGCTAAAGGAAGCCGAATGAAATCAATAGCCCGGTAGTTTTCCGTTTTTTTGAATGTAATTGATCAGTAAAGAAATAACCTCATCATAGCTCCTGATGCCTTTGGATTGCTCATTTGCTTTCAGGTATTGATCGTACATATCGTTAAGCATAGGTCTGAAGGATGTTTTAAAACGGTCGTAAAATTCGAAATCTTTTTCATAATCCTTATGTACTCCACTGGAAATAAGTGTTTTCCACAAACTGTCTGCTAAGTGAGGATCCCGCCATGACAATACATTGATGCCATATAAAAACATTTCAAAATTGGCGGAATACCTGAAATATGGATCCGGCGAGGTGGACGCCACTAAATAGCCGACAAAATTAGCATCTTCTTCAGCCGCAAAACCCAGTTGGTGAGCCACTTCATGGCAAGCCGTAAATGGTAATCCCACAGGAAAAGGGGTGGTGTTTACCTGCGCTTCACCCGTAAACGGATTATAATAACCTGTTACTCCCGGATAATCCATCAGATAGCCGAACATGGACGGTTTGATGCTGGGATGCACATATTTCAATTGCGGGAATATTTTCGCGATCCGTTCATAATTTTCCGGAATCTCCTTTTTGATTTGTCTGAATGTGAGAAAATGTTGAACAGGTAACGTATCATTCCCTGCAAGAATAAAATGTTGTTCATTTGCACGGGCAGCCAGCGTGTCACATAGTTGGACAAGGAGGCCTGCAGGATAATGCAGTGCGCTAATTTGAAAATCTTTTTGCAAACGATTATAACGGTAATTCATACCCCAAAAGATAATAAAAATACCATAAGCTACCGCCACAATCAGCAAAAAACGGAGAAGCGTATGAAGCCATACCAATTTATCCTTCTGCAATCGAAGCAGATTTTTAATAAAGAGAACCCCTCCCGATACCAACCAAACTGCCACTATCACGTAAATGATGTCACCTATACTAAATGGGCACCAACCGGTCAGCAATCGCCATGTGCTGCTGAAAGCAGGATAAAAAGTGAAAAAATAAAAATGATGAAACGCGGGAAAGATACTGGTACATATTTGAAAAAGGGCAATGATAATGCATACCCCAAAAATGTATAGTACCTTCGTGATTATCCTTGAAACCTGGCTTTTCATATAAAAAGTGAAAATACAAATATGGCTTTAAATGACCTGTTAAAAATAGCTATAGAAAACGAATGGCAAAAACAAAAAAGCGATTTTGTAAAAATTAAGCAGGCATCTCCTGTTTCCGGCGGTGATATTTGTGATTCTTACCGTTTGGAGACTACCAATGGCGTCTTTTTCTTAAAAACAGGTAAGGTAAACGCTCCCAAAGATTTGTTCGAAAAAGAGTTTAACGGGTTAGAACTATTGACGGAAGCTAAAGCCATCTCTATTCCGCAACCGCTATTTTACGGAAACGCGGGAACACAGGGCTTTCTTGTAATGGAGTTTATTCAGAGATCTCCCGTACAGATTAATTTCTGGGAAAGCTTTGCGGAGAAACTGGCTACACTTCACCAAAGTAGTCATACTCATTTCGGGCTTCGGGAAGACAACTATATAGGCATTTTGCCACAACAGAATAATATTGTGGATAATTGGCCTGATTTCTATGCTTTTCAAAGGTTAGAACCTCTTATAAAACAATGTGCAGATAGCAGGTCTCTTTCTCCGGAGAACATCCGGCAGAGCGAAAAGTTATATAAAAGATTACCGGAAATATTTCCTGTCGAGAAACCATCCTTAATCCACGGAGATCTGTGGGGAGGAAATTATTTACCGGGAACTCACGGCATGCCGTTCGTTTTCGACCCGGCGGCTTATTTTGGAAACAGGGAGATGGATTTAGCCATGACACGCTTATTCGGTGGTTTTGACAGGAAATTTTATTGGCATTATCATACCATATTTCCTTTGGCGCCCGGTTGGGAGGAACGGGTGGAAATTTGCCAATTATATTATTTATTGGTGCATGCAGTATTGTTCGGAGGGGGGTATTTGCAGCAGGTCAGAAAAATATTAACAGCATTCTAATCGGCCAGGTATTCATGAAACTTCTTCCACGTTAAATTTATGCATTCTTTCTAATTCTCTCCTGACCAACGGCATATATTGGTCTAATTCTTTCTGGATTTTATTAAATAGGAGAAGCGCTTCGCTGTGTTTCTCCTCTTTTAACTTATTATAAGCTTCCTGCATCATGGTGGTGATCCAGGTTAGCCCGGCCATGGAAAAATTAGGTTTTATTTTATGAGTCAGATTTCTAAGCAATTGCCAGTTTTCACTTTCAAGAGCCTGCCGCAATTGTCTCCAGTCCGTATCCATACTTTCTATAAATACTTCAAAAAGACTGATAGCATATTGGCAGTTTCCCCCATAAAGCTTATGCAGATAGACAGTATCCAATTTTTTATCAAATTGAAAAGAGCCATCTTTCAGATTCTGAAAGTCCATTCCCTTCCGGTCATCCTCGTCTTCAAGAAGGTATTTTCTTAAGATATTGATTAACTGTCCGGGGGTGTAGGGTTTAGTCAGCATTTCATTGACACCTATCTCTTTAGCTTTATCCATGGTACTCTGAAGTGCGGCAGCGGTTACCAGAACGATCGGAGTGGCCATATTGGGGCCTTCTTTCTCACGAATACATGCGGTCAATTCCATACCGTTCATTTTCGGCAATTTCATATCCATGAGTATCAGATCATAATAATGTTCTCTGGACTTTTTCAAACCTATTCTGCCATCGGTAGCCATGTCAAAAGCAATACGATATTTGGTAAGCAAAGTCGAAAGGTATTTTAAATTCATGGGATTATCTTCCACAATTAAAATATGAACATCCTTATTACAAAAATCGTAATCGGCAGTGGCCAGGCTTTTGTCTCTTTTTAACAGTTGGTCACTCTTAATGAAAGGAAGAGCAAAAACAAATGTGGTACCTTTACCCAAAGTACTCTCTACCGTAATCCGGCCTCCGAGCAGTTCCACCAATTTCTTGCAAATAAAAAGTCCAAGCCCCGATCCGCCGTATTCTAAATGGATATTCTCCTCGGCCTGAATGAAATCTTTAAAAATATCTTGTAATTTGTTTTTGGAAATGCCGATACCGGTGTCTTCCACCTTAAACTCAATCCAAATATTGCTTTCAAATTCCTTAATAACGGAAACCTTCAGGCTGATCCCACCTTTGGGAGTAAATTTCTCCGCATTATTCAACAGATTCATAAGGATCTGATTCACTAAGACATCATCTCCTGTGAGGTAATGATCAATCCGCTTGTCAATTTCGCAACTGACTTTGACGGGTTTTTCATTCAACTTAAAGCTGAATGTATCTATCAAAGAGTGCAATAAAGAAGGAAGATCGAAGTCGCGATAATGCACTTCTTGTTTTCCGGACTCTATTTTGGCAAAGTCAAGTACACCGTTAAGGAGCCCTAACAGAATATTGGAAGCATTTTTCAGGATACTGACATATTCATTCTGTTCGTTACTCAGGGGAGTATCTGCCATCAGATAAGTCATCCCTATAATTGCGTTCAGGGGCGTACGAATATCGTGGCTCATACTTGCCAGGAATTGCTGTTGGGCTAATTGCGCCTGCTCTGCCTGTTTCCTGGCAATGTTTAGTTCATTTTGAAAATCCTTTTGCTCAGTGATTTCGGTCAGTAACAACATGCCTTCAGTCAGATCGCTTTTGTTTTTGGAAAAATGGCATTGCATCCATTTCTTCGTACCATCCTTTAAACCAAGTTCTATCTCGAAGCTGGACGGCCTGGAGTTATGGAAGCTGTACTCGGCGTTTTGGATGTTTTCCTTGATTCGTCTCTTACCCGAAACGCATAGATCTATAAAGTTTTTTGTCAGCAATTCGTCTTCATAATACCCTGTTACCTGACAAAAGAGGGGAGAGCAACCGATAATATCTGCCTCTCTGTTGATTTTGCAAACATAAATTTGAAAATTATCCAATGTATCGGCAAGCGTATCCGATGTTTCTTTTTTTTGTTTCAGCACATCCCCTTCCCAACTTGATTCCGATTTGTTGGTAACCTGCCAGATAATACCATAAAACTTATCCGAATGATAAATGGGAATAAAATCCAAAGAAATAGTTCTGCTATCTTTAAGAAGAAATTCTTCACCAAAAAATACTTTTTTATTTGCCACCAATTCTTTGATGCGCTTTAAAAAAAGACTCGGATGGACCATGAATTCCTGAAAATAAGACATGGTTTCAATGGCCGGTCTTCCGGTAATGGCTTTTCTGACAGATTGGATTATATTAGAGTTGTTCAGGATAATATCATTCATCCAAATCACTTTATCCTGTTCATCTGTCACATAAATCCCTGCCCTGGTATTTATCAAGAGGTCACTAATGGGTAACTGAAATATTGGATTTTCCATAAAAACAGGTATAGGAGACAGGATAGTATTATTATTTTGAGGGTTTACAGGTTCATCATTATGGTATTCCATAATATTAGGTTTTTAAATAGGCTTCATGGTAGTACAAATGTAATGCATTCCAATCTATAATGTCAAAGGTATTTTTGTGTATGGTCTCTCTACTTTTCTAATCAATCCAGAGACCAGTGCCTGCCTGTCATTCAAGAAGAGATCTTTGAGCCTAAGCACCTTATAACCAATACACTATAAGGCCGAATCTAAATAGGATATACACTTTACAGCCTATGCGGAAACAGGGACTGAATGTACGGCATCGGCTATTTCTTTAATAAGACCTGCTTCTTTTTCAACAGCATTTCCTACTACAATGACGTCAGCCCCTCCTTTGCAGTTACGGTAAGCTGTTTCTGGTTCCCGGATACCGCCTCCTACAATCAGAGGAATGGAAATATTTTCAGTCACCTTACGTATCATGGTTTCAGAAATTGGAACTTTTGCACCACTACCTGCATCCATATATATCACTTTTTTACCCAGCATCTCGCCAGCCATAGCCGTACATAAAGCAATGTCTTCTTTATCTGCCGGAATCGGAGTAGCATTACTAATATAGGATACAGTCGTTGGAGCGCCACCATCTATGACCATATAACCGGTAGAGATCACTTCTAATCCGCTTTGTTTTACTGCCGGAGCTGAAATAACATGTTGACCAATCAGGAGTTCCGGATTCCGTCCGGAAATAAGCGACAGATACAATAAAGCATCCGCATGAGGCGAAAGTTGCGAAGGATTGCCGGGAAATAGAACAACAGGGATTTTGCAACAGCCTTTAATTTGCAGAATGCATTCATTCAGATTATTAGTTAACACCAGGCTGCCACCCATAAAGAAAAAATCCACTTTTGAATCCAGGGATAAACTGATCAATGTATCCAATCGCTTTTGCGATACTTTATCAGGATCTATGAGTACTGCAAAAGACTTTTTTCCCGCGAGTTTCCTGCCTGTCAAAATAGAATAAACTTTCCCTGACATAGAATAAATGGCTGTTAATTGTTTACAAAGCTATGATTTTTAACGGATATATGCCGGAATATCTATGGCTAAACCGTTAAGCAGCGATCCTTGTTAATATACAGAGGTTATTCACACGTTGTGGATAACAATATCTAACCCTTCTGCATTAATGTAGATACTTTCGTCAACTATGTTTTTATTTTCAAACGTTGTTTAATCCTTTAAAATCTTTTACGCTATGACTAACCAACAGAAAAAATTAGCCAAGGGGCTTCGTTTCACCCGTCACTATACAACGCAGGGTTCCGGTCCGTATGAAATGTTCGAGTATGAATTGAGAACTTCGATCATTCGTAACCCGGACGGAGGTATTGTGTTCGAAATGAAAGATGTGGAAGTCCCTAAGCAATGGTCACAGATAGCTACCGATATTCTGGCACAGAAGTATTTCAGGAAAGCCGGGGTACCGCTGCCTGACGGCTCTTTGGGAAGAGAAACTTCAGTAAAGCAGGTGGTTCACCGTATGGCTAATTGCTGGAGAGCATGGGGCAAACGCTATGATTATTTTGCCTCTGCCGAAGACGCAGATATTTTTTATGATGAATTGGTATATTGCATGCTGAATCAGGGCTGTGTACCCAATTCTCCCCAATGGTTTAATACCGGTTTACACGAAAGCTACGGGATCACGGGTAAGCCTCAGGGCCATTATTTTGTAAACTCCCGGACCGGGAAATTAGAAAAATCCACCTCTGCTTACGAAAGGCCCCAGCCCCATGCATGTTTTATTCTGAGTGTCAATGATGACCTGGTTAATGAAGGTGGCATCATGGACCTATGGGTCAGGGAAGCGCGTATTTTCAAGTATGGTTCGGGTGTGGGAAGTAATTATTCCAATATTCGAGCCGAAGGAGAAAAGCTGAGCGGGGGGGGGACTTCCAGCGGATTGATGAGTTTTCTCAAAATCGGAGACAGAGCCGCAGGAGCCATTAAATCCGGAGGTACAACGCGTCGTGCTGCCAAAATGGTTTGTCTCGATTTAGACCATCCAGAAGTAGTGGATTTCATTGACTGGAAAGTAGAAGAAGAGAAAAAAGTAGCTGCTTTAATTGCTGCCGGTTATTCCTCTGATTATGAGGGCGAAGCCTATCGCACAGTTTCGGGACAGAATTCCAATAATTCGGTAAGAATACCTAATTCATTCTTTCGAAAACTGGCTGAAGACGGCGACTGGGAGATGAAAGCACGTATGACCGGGAAAACGATGAAAACGATCCGGGCCAAAGACCTCTGGAATAAAATTGCTTATGCGGCCTGGCGTTGTGCTGATCCGGGAACTCAATATGATACTACCATCAATGAGTGGCACACTTGTCCCGGGGGTGGAAAGATCAGGGCCTCCAATCCATGTTCAGAATATATGTTCCTTGATGATACCGCCTGCAATCTGGCATCCCTTAACCTGAGGAAATTCTTCAATACCGATAAAAATAGGTTTGACGTGGAGGGTTTGGAATATACCGTCCGTCTGTGGACGGTAGTGTTGGAAATATCTGTTTTGATGGCGCAGTTCCCGTCTAAAGAGGTAGCCCGGCTGAGTTACGACTACCGTACTCTGGGACTGGGCTTTGCCAATCTCGGATCCACGCTGATGGTAAGCGGCATCCCTTATGACAGCGAAGAGGCGAGGGGCATTGGCGGCGCTATAGGCGCGATCATGACAGGGGCCGCCTATAAAACATCTGCAGAGATGGCGGAGGTATTAGGACCTTTCCCAAAATTTGAGGAAAATAAAAAAGATATGTTGCGGGTCATGCGTAATCATCGGGCCGCTGCTTATGATGCAGCGGATGCTTATGAAGGATTGGAAATTAAGCCACAGGGGATTGACGCAAAATATTGTCCGGATTATTTGTTGAAAGCGGCTACAAGAGCTTGGGACGAAGCTGTTCAGTTAGGTGAGAGATACGGATACCGCAATGCGCAAACTACCGTGATAGCCCCTACCGGAACTATTGGTTTAGTGATGGATTGCGATACTACCGGTGTAGAACCCGATTTTGCCTTAGTGAAATTTAAAAAGCTTTCAGGGGGCGGATATTTTAAGATCATAAACCAGTCTATTCCGCTGGCTTTAAAAAATTTAGGATATAAGCAACAGGAGATTAAGGCTATTGTGGATTACGCCAAAGGCACCGGCACTTTTACGGGAGCACCTTTTATTAATCACCAGTCTTTAAGTGAAAAGGGATTTATAGGTGAGGAGCTGAAGAAATTAGACAAAGCAGTAGAGTCTGCTTTTGAAATCGGATTTGTATTTAATGTGTTTACTCTAGGAGAGCCTTGCCTGCAACGCCTTGGATTTTCTTCCGAAAAATATACAGAACCCGGCTTCAACCTTCTCCATGAACTTGGATTTACTGAGGAACAAATCCGGTCTGCCAATGATTATGTATGCGGCACCATGACTATTGAAGGCGCTCCTTATTTGAAAGAAGAACATTATCCTGTTTTTGATTGTGCCAATAAATGTGGTGAAAAAGGACAACGTTTTATTCATGCGCATGGCCACATCCGTATGATGGGAGCGGTGCAACCTTTCATATCCGGCGCCATTTCCAAAACCATCAACCTGCCGAATGAAGCTTCGGTTGAAGAAATTGCCGATGCTTATAAATTAAGCTGGGAGTTAGGTTTGAAGGCATGTGCCTTATACCGTGATGGTTCTAAGTTGTCGCAACCTCTCAGCAATAAGAGTGATCGAAAAAAGAAGCCGGAAGACAATGCTGTGAGCGAGGTGCAGGATCAGTTGCTAAAGTTAAACGAGCTGACAATTGATGATCTGTTGGAAGAGGTGACCCATCGTTTGCAGGAAAGCCCGGACACCAAGCTGATGCGGAAGCTGTCCGGCATTGTTCAACGTAAACAATTACCTGCCAAACGCCGCGGATTCACGCAGAAAGCCAAAGTAGGGGGACAGGCTATTTTCCTTCGTACCGGGGAATATTCCGACGGCACTTTAGGGGAAATTTTCATTGATATGGCTAAAGAAGGGGCAACCATGCGAAGCATGCTCAATTGCTTTGCCATTGCCATTTCCATCGGATTACAATATGGCGTTCCCCTGGATGAATTTGTAGATAAATTTGTTTTTACACGGTTTGAACCCGCAGGCATAGTAGATCATCCGAATATTAAAACCGCCACTTCCATCGTGGATTATATATTCCGTGTTTTAGGATACGAATATCTGCAAAGGACTGATTTAGTGCACATCCCAGACGAACCAGCCGAAGAATCAGAAAGGTCTCAGGAGGGGGTCCCTGATCTGTCCAATATCCATGTGCATCAGGCACCGGCAGGTAAAAACCCAAAGAAAACATCCTTGAGCATTACGCAACCGGCAGAATATCAGGAAAATATGACTGACAGATACCTGCAAAACATGCAAAGCGACGCCCCTGCATGCAATGTTTGCGGCCATATTACCATCCGGAATGGAACGTGTTATAAATGTCTGAATTGCGGTAACAGCATGGGCTGCAGTTGAGTTTTTCACGATTTTAGAAAAAAGTTTAAAAAAAAGGGTGTATGACAAAATGCACTAAGCGGCAGACTGGATTAAATGGATGAGGGTTGTCCATTGATTACTTTTCCAACAGGCTCTCAGATCAGCGATGTACTGTGCTCCCTCCATGGACCAG
>SCQT01000132.1 GCA_004322015.1 Chitinophagaceae bacterium | reverse complement strand
ATGACGAACGGCCGTGTCGGATACTTCATATTGTCGACATATTTGTGAAACTTTAGTTTGACCCCTCTCTATCTCAAGTACCTTCTTCTGCTTGAAACTTTCACTGAATTTTCGCCTTTGTCTTTCCGAAAGGCTCATTTGAAACTGTTCCCGCCTTGCCATGATTTTGTCTTTTTTAGTCCGCAAAAACGGTCAACGTATTTCAGGCATTGACAGTTGTCGGTTGTCGGTTGTCGGTTGTTCCGGAAGGGTTGTATGTTTAAAATTTTTGGAATGTTTGAGATATGAGAAACTATTTTTTGAAATCAGGATACAACAAATATTTCTTCCTGATCTTTTCGAACTTTTTCAATTCCGGCTGCCAGCTTTTCCTGATCCTTTCAGCGCTCCAGCCCTCCTTAATTTCTTTCTGCAATTGGTCGGTTCCGGCGAGCAGGTTAATATATTTTGTAAAAAATTTATCCTTATCGGGGAATAATTGGTAAGCGTGTATCAGCCATTTCAATTGGATGTGATGATCAATTTTTTCCAATGCTTCATCCCCCTGCGTGGCCACTAAATAACCGTGGCAAACCTGTCCGTTCAGTTTTGGATCGGTGGCGCCGGGCTCCGGTTTCGGGGTAAAAGTATATAAACTGTCAGGAAAATAGGGTGAGCCGAAAAGCTGGAATGGGTGAACTGTTCCCCTGCCCACGCTGCACGCTGTGCCTTCAAAAAAACAAAGCGAAGGATACAGATATACCGAAGCCATGTTCGGTAAATTCGGGGATGGTTTTGTCGGAAGTTGATACAAACTGTCGTGCGTATAATGCAGACATTTGATAACTGTCAGCTCCGGTTTCATATCAGGATCACTCAGCCAATGTTGTCCGATCAGCATGTTGGCATATTCACCGATAGTCATGCCATATATCACAGGAACAGGTTGCATTCCCACACCTGATTTGAACTTTTTATCCAGCACAGGCCCGTCCAGATAAAACCCGTTGGGATTGGGGCGGTCTAAAATGAGAAACGGCTTATGATTCTCAGCAGCGGCTTCCATAAAGCGTTGCATGGTGCTGATGTAGGTATAAAAGCGTACACCCACATCCTGTATATCATAGATCATCACATCCACATTTTTTAATTCTTCCGGAGTGGGTTTATCATGTTTCCCGTAAAGGGAAATAACAGGGATCCCTGTCTGGGGATCCACGCTGTTTTCCACGGTGGCGCCCGCATTGGCGGTACCCCGAAAACCGTGTTCCGGTCCGAATATTTCTACAATGTGCACACCTTTTTTTAATAAGGTATCTACTATATGCACACCGTTTACCAAAGCCGTATTGTTGGTAAGAATAGCCACCCGC
Source organism: Chitinophagaceae bacterium (assembly GCA_004322015.1). Taxonomy (GTDB): domain Bacteria; phylum Bacteroidota; class Bacteroidia; order Chitinophagales; family Chitinophagaceae; genus FW021-bin31. The sequence goes on along the minus strand of SCQT01000132.1, from coordinate 51,772 downwards.
TTGCCCTTCAGCATAGGTAAATATTCATTCATCCGTGCGGCGCCGACGATGATGGAATGATCATTATTGGCGGAAGATCTTTGATTGGATTGTCCGAATCCATAGAAAGAAATTACCGGCAACAAGGCAAAAACCATAAAATGCTTAAAATTCATTTTTAGAAAGTTTTGAGTCGGTGGTAAAGATATTTAATTATTCATGATTTCAACCCGTATCATACACTTCGGCAAAAGCAAAATTAAGACTGCACTAACCTTCCCGCTCCCTCTTTCTGTTATGCTTTAACTGGCGGTTGGTTTAAAAAAGTACCCAATTGAATGATTTTGTTAAGACGGGATTTAGGGGTTGGGAAGAGTAACTTCTCTATAGGTGAATTCATATAATAACTCTTTTATATAATAAGCCTCCCAGGATGATCAAAATGACTGAAATAAACACCAGTATCATGATATCAGGCAGGATATTTACCCCCGCCTGGGCAGGAAGCATGTTAGCCCGTAAGGCATTTATCATATAAGTAAGCGGGTTAACACGAGACAGAACTTTTAACCAGTCTGGCATAATATCAATCGGGTAAATGGCATTGCTTGCAAAGAACAGCGGCATCGTAAGAATCTGTCCGATACCCATAAACCTTTCTCTAGTTTTTACAATACAGGCGATGATAAGGGAAAAAGTTGAAAATAATACCGAACCTGTTATTACTATGATCAGGACTGCAAGGAGTTGCAATGGATGCCAGTTTAATGGTACATTCAGTAAAACGGCCAGCAGATCAATGATGATAATCACCGGAATGGCACGCAGCCCTGCTGATAATGCTTTCCCCAAAACCAGCGCCGTGCGGGGAGTTGGAGTGACCAACAACTTATGGGTAAGCCCCAGGTCTCTCTCCCAGATAATGGCAATACCGTAAAAGATGGAAATGAATAATACACTTTGTGCTAAAATGCCGGGTGTCATGAATTCAAGATAGGATACGGATGTATGGATGGGATGCAATTTTTCAAACACCTGACCGAATATCAATAACCATAAGGCGGGCTGTACTGCTCTGGTAAAAATTTCAGTAGGATCATGAAATATCTTGCGGCCCTCCAGTTCCGTTATTATCAGGCTCTTTTTTATAAATCGTATAATCTTGGACATTTTCATCCTAAACGGGAAGTTATTTTACGTTCTTTTGCTGTTTCACGGAAACTTCTTTCACTATCTGCTGATTCTTTGGTATAATGAATAAATACATCTTCCAAAGTAACACCCTTCATGTGCAGGGACTTCTTTAAATCCCCGGGTGTTCCGGCAGCAGCTAATTTTCCTCCTGACAGAAAAGCGATATGATCTGATAGTTTATCTGCTTCCTCCATGATGTGCGTCGTTAACAGAATGGTGGTATTGAATTGTTTTTTCAGTTCCAGGATTCGTTGCCACACTGTTTGCACACCAAGGGGATCAAGACCTGTTGTCGGTTCATCCAGGAACAATACTTTAGGACGATGAAGCATGGATTGGGCAATTTCCAGTCTTCTGATCATGCCGCCTGAGTATGTCCTGACAACCTTGTGAGCGGAGTCCTCGAGATTCATAAATTCAAGAGATTGTTTTACGCGTTGTTTTGCTTCTTTGGAAGGTATGTCATATAGTTTTGCAAAAAGCAAAAGGTTTTCGTAACCAGTAAGTGTACCATCAACGGAGATCATTTGAGGTACATAGCCTATCATTGATCTTACCTTAAAGGGGTCTTTTCTGATGCTGACTCCGTTTATAAAAGCGTCTCCGGAGGATGGCTTCAGCAGGGTAGTCAGTAATTTCATAGCGGTCGTTTTCCCCGCTCCATTAGGACCCAGCAACGAAAATATCTCCGCCTTCTCCACAGAAATAGTGAGATTATCCAGTGCTGTAAAAGAGCCGAAATATTTGCAGAGTTGAGCCGTATATACAATAATATCCATATAAAAACTATTGATTATTCATACCGCAATGCATCTATGGGATCCAGTCTCGATGCTTTCAATGCAGGGTAATAACCGAAGAACACCCCTGTTAAAAAACAAACGAGAAAGGATAATATCACGGAAGATTGGGTAACTAAGGTGGGCCAGTGCAGAAAAACGCCTACCAGCTTAGTTATCAGAAAACCTAATCCTACTCCGATTATCCCACCGCTAATGCTGATCAGAATTGCTTCAATCAAAAATTGGAGCAGGATATCAGTTCCTCTCGCTCCAATAGACATCCGTAATCCTATTTCTTTTGTACGCTCGGTCACCGAAACATACATGATGTTCATAATCCCAATACCACCAACCACCAGAGAAATACCTGCAATTACTGCCAACAGGATTGTCAGTATCCTGCCTGTAGAACTGAAAGCATTGATGAGTTCTGCCTGGCTCCGGATAGAAAAATCATCATCAATGCCCGGTTGTAACCGATGACTTGCCCGCATGATTTTTTCAATTTCTGACATTGCTTGCGCAGTTGCATTTTCACTTATTGCAGAAGCAAATATCAACTGATAGTAAATGGTTGGCAGGATTCTTTTTTGCACCGTAGTAATGGGAGTAAGGATAATGTCATCCTGATCCTGGCCGAAAGTGTTTTCTCCTTTCTTAGACAGGATGCCAATAATTTTAAAAGGGATATGTTTAAACCGGATGCTTTTACCAATAACGTTTTCTCTATCAGGGAAAAGGTTTTGTATGACTGTCTGACCTGCGAGACAAACTTTTGCCCCGGCTTTCATGTTTTGTTCATTGAATGGTACTCCGTCTTGTAAAGACCAGCCTCTGATGGAGAGATATTCCGGAGAGATACCCTGGACAGTGGTCGTCCAGTTATAGGGTCCGTTGATGACCTGCCCTCTTGCTGAAACGGATGGAGAAACTGCGGTGATATACTGCGCTTTCTTTCTCAATGCGTTCACATCGGCCTCTGTTAAAGTTTGTACCGTAGTGTTATCTAACCGGGCTCCGCCTGTCACATTGCTTACCGGGCGTATCACAATCATATTACTACCCATAGCCGCTATCTGGCTCTGAATGCTTTGCTTAGAGCCCTGACCGATAGCTACCATCGCAATAACGGCGGCTACCCCAATGATGATTCCCAGCATGGTCAGTGAGGCCCTGAGCTTGTTGCGGCTGATTGCTTTCCATGAAATCCGGAGAAGATTGAGCAAGTTCATTTTATTTTTTTTAAGGTACTGCAGTAACCTTCATATTTTGTAAAACTTCCCTGGCGTTACGCACATTTTTGTTCGGTTCGTCCTTTATAATTTTGCCATCCCTAAGTTGAATGGTCCGCTTGCTAAAGGAAGCTATATCCACTTCGTGGGTAACAAATGCGATGGTTTTTCCCTTTGTCTCATTGAGTTCCTGGAATAGTGCCATGATTTCGTAAGAGGTTTTTGAATCAAGGTTACCTGTGGCTTCATCTGCAAGGATCATAACCGGGTCATTGACTATAGCTCGTGCTATTGCCACTCTTTGTTGCTGTCCGCCCGACAATTGATTAGGGAAATGATACATGCGGTCGCTCAGCTTCACAGCATCCAGCGCCTCGGATGCTAATTCTTTCCTTTTTTTGGAAGAAATGGCCGGATTATATAACAGTGGCAGCTCCACATTTTCGAGAGCTGATGTTCGGGCCAGCAGGTTATAGGTTTGAAAAACGAACCCTAACTTTTTATTGCGAAATCTGGCAAGTTCAGTTTTGCTGAAACTGCTGATATCGGTACCGTCAAGTATGTATCTCCCTGAAGTAGGTCTGTCAAGGCAACCCATGATATTAAGCAGGGTGGTCTTTCCAGATCCGCTACTGCCCATAATGGTCAGGAATTCACTTTGATTGATGCTAAAGCTCACTCCATCCAGGGCGTGAATAGTTTCCTCACCCATTTTAAATAAACGCATTAAATTTTTAATATCCACAATTACATTAGCCATGACTGTTATTCTATTTATGAGAGCCCGGAGAAGTACTTCTGTTGCTTCTGCTCATTTGAGGTATAAACGGGCTGTGTTGGGAATTACCCGCACCCGCCGCCTTTGCTTCTGTTTGTATGCCGGTAACCACTATCTCACCGGCTGCTAACCCCCTTTTTACCTCTACCCGGCTGTCATCATTAATGCCGATAAAAATATTCTTTTCTACAAGTGTATCCCGCTTTTTTATCCAAATAGAAACAATATTTCCTCCTGGATTTTGAGAATGGAGATTATTTTTAAGAAGGACGAATTTTTTCAGCAAAGTGGAATCCGGCTTAAAGGTGAGGGCTTTAGATGGAATCAATAGGGCATTACTGTCTTCTTGCACATAAATGTTCACGCTGGCGGTCATTCCGGGCTTTAATTTCAATTCCTTGTTGCTCACAATTATTTTCGTAGGATAGGTTACCACATTACTCGAGACTGAAGGCTCCAACACCACTTGCCTGACATTCCCGTTGAATATGTCATCGGGGAAAGCATCCACTGTAAAGCTGACGCGATCTCCGGACCTTACTCCGCCAATATCCGCTTCATCAACCGCAGCGTTGACTTCCATTTTGGTAAGATCTCTGGCAATAACAAATAATGTGGGAGCCGCAAAACTGGCGGCGATGGTTTGCCCGGCATTTACATTGCGGTTGAGTACCACGCCGTTAATAGGGGAATAAATGTTGGTATAATAGATATTTCGTTGCGCAACCCGAAGCAAAGCTTGTGCATTATCCACCGCGGCTTTTGCATTTTTATATTGATTGACAGCCAATTGGTAATCAGACTGGCTTATACCGCCAAGGTTGAAAAGCTCCTGTTGCCTGTTGAAGTTAGCCTGCTGATATTCAAGATTGCTTTTTGTATTGGCAAGATTGGCGGTGGCTTCTACTTGTTGTTCATTAAAAATAGAAGGATCTATTTTTGCCAGCAGTTGCCCCTGCCTGACTACGTCATTAAAATCAACATATACTTTTTTTAAAAGACCGGATACCTGTGCTCCCACTAAAACAGTATCAACAGGCTCCGCGGTGCCTGTGGCAGTGACAGTGTTAGCAATGTAACCATATGCTGCAGTTGAAGTCGTCAAAAAAATACCTTTGTTTTTTTTTGATGATCTCAACCAATAATACATCAATCCCATGATCGCAACCAGAATCACCCCTATAATCAGCATTCTTTTTTTCATTTTCTCCGTTTTATTAAAGAGTTATCGGTATGCCGTTATAGAATAAATATATTTTTTGCTCTAAGACAGCGCTGTATTTAGCTTGTATATATTGTTGGAAAGATTGCACATACTGATTTTGCTGTTGCAGAAGATCGTATATGGTGGCACCTCCCAACCTGAATTGTGCATTAACTATCCGGTAGCTTTCGGTGGCAGAAGTAAGTAATTCTTCTGCCGCCTGAAAGGATTGAATAGCGTTTTCAGCATTGATATAATATTGTTCTACCGCTTGGGATAATACCAATTGGTCATTTTGCAGGTTAAGATAAGCCTGCCGGTAATTAATTCTGGCTTTTTCCAGATTAGTCCTATTGAGTCGGTTAGTGAAGACCGGAATGGATAAAGTCAGCCCCAATTGCTGATAAAAATTATTGTCTATTTGAGTGAAATAAGCGGTTTTAGGTGCCATGGCATGAGTTAATTCAAAATTGTTAGCAGAAGCCAGGGATCCGTAGACCGATAATACTGGCATAAAGTGAGCTTTGGCTATACTGATATTAGCAGATGCAATTGCCATACCTGCATGGCCAATCTTGACATCGGGAAAATTATTGAATGCTGCCCGTCGTACTTCTTCAAGTGGAGGCAAAATAGTTGACACTTCGATGGTGTCGGGAGAAATAATATCAAAAATGCTGTCAGCAGTTAGTTGCAATATTTGCTTTAAAGTAAGCAGATTCTGCCGGACCGCATTTTGTGCCTGCACCTGTAAATATCTGTTTCCGGCTAACTGTGCCTGCAGTTCCAATAAATCTTTTTTGGCTATGCTTCCTGCTTTATAAAACTGCTGACCCCGGCGGACCAGCGCTTGAGAAGTGTTGACCAAATCAGTAAAGTAAGTTAGATTTTCTTTGGCTAATAAAATATTTAGGTATGCCCCTGTAATCTGCAGCTGAATATTGTTAAGCGACTGTTGAATCAACAGCGCATCTGACTCAAACTGTAATCGGTTCAATTGTATGGTGTGGTTAAGAGCATTTCCATTCCAAATAAGAACTGAAGAAGTCAGTGCATAATCTCCGGCATTGACTAATTGATTCACCAGCCCGCTATTGCCATTGCTGTTGTTTCTATTGTTGAACGTACTGGTAATTTCAGCGTCAAGATTGGGGGTTTTTGCAGCTTTTGCGGCAGCCAGGTCCTGTTTCGCTGATTGCTGATTTAACCGTAATGTATTGATTTGGATATTATGTCCCGCGGCAAAACTAAAACAGTCAGTTAAACTCCACCTGAGCGTATCCGATACTTGTGCCACCCCTCTAACTGAAATGAATACCGGAAAAAAGAAGAAGAAATATTTGATGGTCTGTTTCATCTTGCAATTCACATCATCATTTGTAATGGAGAAAATCATTTTTTCATCAACCGGTTAAAATCTTATCTGATATTTTTTACTTTCCTTTTCTCTCCCTCATATCTGATTTGACTTTTACAGGCCGCCCGATATCACGCCCGCGGAAAATAGAAGGTTGAGGACTCTTATTCACCGGAGTCTTCCGTTGAATATTTTCCGGTTGATTTGGGATTCTTATCCTTCCTGGGTTTCGGGGAATACTGATGCGCTTATCAGGACTAATTACTTTAATAGGTCTACGGTCATTTTCATTAAAGCCTCTTACCGGGGTTTTACTTTTAGGGTAATAATGGCGGTAGTAATATCGCGGATAATGAAAAAGATAATACTGGTGATATAGCCAGGGCTGATAAACTCTCCAATTCAGGGCAACAACAAAACCGTTATTCAGATCATAATAGCCGTAAACGGGAGGTAAGGTAGTTGCAAAAATCCACATACCGTTGTCAAGGTATATAAACTCCTGATTGGGCAGATCATAATAGACCTCGAGGTCAGGAGGGTAGTAATACCTGGTACCTTCGTAATAAGAAGGCGCCCAGGATGGATTCACATAGGTCGCATCATACGAAGCATGGTTAGGTATAAAGCATCCTCTTACCATAAATGATAAAATGAAGAGGACTGGTAATCTGATTTTTATGCCTAACGGTTTCATAAACCGGGATTTTTAGAATAGTATCTGAACGAAATTATCAATATGGAGAAGTAAAAAGGTTGATAACTGTCAGTTCCTCACATGATATAAATTAAATGGAGGCGGAATGTGATACCTGCTGCTTTCATGACTGTGACACCTGGTTGCAGCCCTGAGTCGGGGCGTTGCAAGTGATTGCGGAGTCAGGCGCCAGAATTCATAATAAATCACAGATAAGCCCTGTATAAGCCGTACCTAAAGCATGTATAAAGCGCATAAATATCAATATAAAATGGGAAAAGAGAGCCGTATTTTCTACCTCTGTTAAAAATAATCTGCTGTGCCTGCCGGCATTTTCAAAATTCTCAATCTTTTTCTTTGCAATTAAAAAAATCACCATTACCTTTGCACTCCCAAAAACTACGGGTTTTTCCCTGAAAAAGAACAGGAATTATGTCACAGAGGATCAGAATAAAATTAAAATCTTACGATCACAGCCTGGTGGATAAATCGGCTGAAAAGATCGTTAAGACGGTACGCAGTACCGGTGCAGTGGTGACCGGACCCATTCCGCTGCCCACTGAAAAGAAAATATTCACCGTATTGCGTTCGCCCCATGTGAATAAAAAAGCCCGTGAGCAATTTGAACTTTGCACGCATAAAAGACTATTAGACATATATACATCTTCTTCCCGCACGGTGGACGCGCTTTCCAAGCTCGACCTGCCTTCAGGTGTGGATGTGGAGATAAAAGCATAAAAACAATATTGGTAACCGCCTATTCCTGCCGGCTTTGCCGCCAGGCGCTGGGTAAAATGAGAATCATGAAAGGTATTATTGGTAAGAAGGTCGGAATGACCAGCATTTTCGAGCCAAACGGGAAACAAACATCCTGCACTATCATCGAAGCAGGCCCTTGTGTAGTGACGCAAGTGAAATCCCCCGAAAAAGACGGCTATCATGCGGTCCAGATTGCTTATGGCGAACGCAAAGAAAAGAATACTCCTAAAAGTCTTGTCACTCATTTCTCCAAAGCCGGTACGGCTCCCAAAAAAATCGTTAAAGAATTCCGTGATTACAGCCTGGAAAAGAATTCAGGCGATGTGATCACTTGCGACATTTTTGCCGAAGGTGAAGAAGTGGATGTGGTAGGAACTTCCAAGGGAAAAGGCTTCCAGGGTGTGGTAAAACGTCATGGTTTTGGCGGTGTCGGCGAATCCACACATGGCCAGCATGACCGTCAGCGAGCTCCGGGTTCCGTGGGCGGATCTTCCTATCCTTCCAGGGTGTTTAAAGGAATGCGTATGGCGGGCAGAATGGGAGGCGACAGAGTAAAAGTAAGAGGATTACGTATCCTGAAGATTTTTCCAGAAAAGAATTATATCCTGGTCAGCGGTTCCGTACCCGGCCATAATGGTTCCATCGTTTTAATTCAGAATTGATATGCAACTTGACGTTTTAAATAAGGCCGGAGAAAAAACAGGAAGAACTGTTGACTTGCCCGAAGAAATATTCGGGATAGAGCCGAATGATCATGTAATTTATTTGTCTGTAAAACAATATCTGGCAGCGCAGAGACAAGGTACCCATAAGGTAAAAACCCGCAGTGAAGTAAAAGGCTCCAGTCGCAAGCTTCACCGTCAGAAAGGCACCGGCGGCTCCCGTAAAGGGAATATCCGTAATCCATTATATAAAGGGGGCGGAACGGTTTTCGGACCTAAGCCGCATGAGTATAATTTGAAAATGAATCGTAAGGAAAAGGATTTGGCGAAAATGTCTGCCCTTTCTCATAAAGCTGCCACACAGGCTATCAGGATATTGGAAGATGTAAAGTTGGAAGCGCCTAAGACTAAAGACTTTGCGGATATTCTTCAAAAGCTGGATATATATGGGGAAAAAGTGTTATATATAACTCCGGAACCTGAGAATAATACTTATCTGTCACTCCGTAATCTGCCGGACGTGAAAGGAGTAATATTAAGTGATTTGAATACGTATGATATTATGAACAGCAATTTCCTGGTGTTTACAGAAGAAGCTGCTAAAATATTTACAGGAGAGGAAGTAGAAGCGGAAAAAGTTTAAATAAAACAATTGAAAAAATTGAGATATGAATCCGTCTGATGTATTGATAAGACCGGTGCTTACTGAGAAAGCCAATAAATTATCCGAAAAATCCCATCGTTACACTTTTGCTGTGGCTCGTAAAGCCAATAAGCTGGAAATCAGCAAGGCGGTGGAAGCGATGTATAACGTAACGGTGGCCGAAGTAAAAACTATGGTAGTGCCTGCCAAAAATAAGAGCCGTTATACTAAAGCCGGCATTATTTCGGGACGCAAGCCATCTTATAAGAAAGCAGTGGTGGTATTATCAGAGGGGGATACGATTGATATTTTTGAGAATCTTTAAAGTTAATATAAATTATAGTTTGGCAAAGCTGAGAAATTTGCCCTAAAGAATTAAATCATGGCATTAAAGAAATTCAAACCGGTAACTGCAGGGACGCGTTGGAGAATAGGCAATGCCTATTCGGAAATTACAACCAGTACTCCCGAACAGAGCCTGTTAGCGCCGAAAAAGAAAACGGGTGGACGGAACTTCCAGGGGCGCCGGTCTATGCGTTATATAGGTGGCGGTCATAAACAGCATTACCGGATTATTGATTTTAAAAGAGACAAGAAAGATATAGAAGCTACGGTAAAGACCATTGAATATGATCCTAACCGCAGCGCTTTTATCGCCCTGTTATCCTATACCGATGGTGAAAAACGGTATATCCTGGCTCCGCAGGGTTTAGAGGTGGGCGCTAAAGTGGTCAGCGGTGAAAAGGCGGCCCCTGAGGTGGGAAATGCTTTGCCTCTGGGAAATATGCCTTTGGGTACCGTAGTGCATAACATTGAATTGCATCCCGGACAGGGTGGTGTGATAGCACGCAGCGCCGGCGCTTATGCACAGTTAAATGCGAAAGAAGAAAAGTATGCTGTATTGAAAATGCCTTCCGGTGAATTGAGGAGAGTATTGATACAATGCGTGGCCACAGTAGGTACCGTTTCCAATTCGGACCATGGATTACAATCCCTGGGAAAAGCAGGTCGCAGCAGATGGAGTGGTATCCGCCCCCGCAATCGCGGCGTAGCCATGAATCCTGTAGATCATCCGATGGGTGGTGGCGAAGGTAAAGCTTCGGGTGGACATCCCCGTTCGCGTAAAGGTAAGATAGCTAAAGGGTTGAAAACGCGAAAGCATCATAAGTCATCCAACAAGCTGATCTTACAACGCAAAAACGGTAAGAAGTTATAAAAACAATTTTCAGATGACTGATTTATAATGTCTGATATGGGTAAGATTGTAAATCAGAGGTGATAAATCAGAGATCAACAAATCAAAAATCATTAAATAGTAGATATGGCTCGTTCCATTAAAAAAGGCCCTTATGTAGAACATTCACTGATGCACAAAGTGAGTGCTATGAATGAAGGTAAGACCAAGAAGTCGGTTGTAAAAACCTGGAGCCGGCGCTCGGTAATTACCCCTGAGTTCGTAGGGCATACTTTTGCAGTGCACAATGGTAATAAGTTTATCCCGGTGTATATCACTGAATTCATGGTGGGACATAAATTAGGAGAATTTGCGCCTACCAGAAATTTTAAAGGGCATTCAAACAAGAAAGTAACCACAGAATCTTAAAAGATAAAGACATGGAAGCAGCAGCTAAGCTGAACAATAATCCGACCTCACCGCGTAAAATGCGGTTGTTGGCAGATTTGATCCGGGGAATGGAAGTGGATAAGGCATTGGGCGTACTAAAACACCATCCGAAACACCCCAGTGTACCGTTAGAAAAGTTATTGTTGTCGGCTATTAATAACTGGGAACAAAAAAATGAAGGTTCGAGGGTAGAAGATGCAGGACTATATGTAAAGAGAATAACGGTGGATGGCGGTGCTACTTTAAAACGTTTACGGCCGGCTCCACAGGGACGTGGTTATCGGATACGAAAAAGAAGCAATCACGTGACCATTGTGGTGGATGGTAAATTAAAGGAAACAGTGGAAGTACAGCCTGCAATTGAGGCAAAAGAGCAGACAGAAGAAAAAACGCCTCAGGTTACCACCCCGGCCCAGGCTTCTAAGGGCAGGAAGCCTAAAAAAGAAACAGTGGAAGCGAAGGTGGAAGAAAAATAATATATAGAAAAAACAGACTAAATAAAAATTACCTAATGGGTCAAAAAACAAATCCGATCGGCAATCGTCTCGGTATTATCCGGGGATGGGATTCCAACTGGTTTGGAAACAAGAAAGATTATGCCCTGAAGTTAGTGGAAGATCAGAAAATACGCGCTTACCTGGATGCCCGTATTAACAAGGGCGGTATTGCACGTATCGTGATTGAACGCACATTAAATAAACTGATTGTTACCATTCATACCTCCAAACCAGGTATCATTATCGGTAAAGGCGGACAGGAAGTAGATCGTATCAAAGAAGAGCTGAAAAAACTGACAGGTAAAGATGACGTTCAGATCAATATTTTAGAGATCCGTCGTCCTGAAGTGGATGCAGCTATTGTGGCAGACACCATTGCCAGGCAGATAGAGAGTCGCATCAATTATAAAAGAGCTATCAGGATGTCAATTGCCACTGCATTGCGCATGGGGGCGGAAGGTATTAAGGTAAAAGTGAGCGGCCGTTTGGGTGGCGCCGAGATAGCCCGTACAGAAGAGATCAAACAGGGACGTACTCCTTTACACACTTTCCGTATGGACATTGATTATGCCGAGATGGCTGCCCAAACAGTGTATGGAAAAATAGGTATTAAGGTTTGGATATGCAAAGGCGAAATTTTAGGTAAACGAGACTTGAATCCTAACTTCGTAGCCGGCGGTCGCGATGGACATCATGAACGTCATGGTGAAAGGCATGAAGGTGACCGGGAAAGAGGTCGTGATCGGGGAGAACGCAGAGGTGGTAATGGCGGATCGAGGAGAAAAAGATAACCAGCATTAAATTGAAACAGAAAGCTATATAAATCATCAGTGATGTTACAGCCAAAAAAGACGAAACATAGAAAAGTACATAAAGGCAGGATCAGAGGAAATGCCCATAGGGGAAGCGTTATTTCTTTCGGTTCTTTTGGATTAAAAGCATTGGAAGCTATTTGGCTTACTGACAGGCAGATAGAGGCTTCCCGTGTCGCGCTTACCCGTGCCATGAACCGCCAGGGAAGTGTTTGGATCCGTATTTTCCCTGATAAACCCATTACGAAGAAACCTGCTGAAGTACGTATGGGTAAAGGTAAAGGCGCTCCCGATCATTGGGCTGCCGTGGTAAAACCCGGATGTATCATGTTTGAGGTGGACGGCGTTCCTCAAAATGTAGCGCAGGAAGCTTTGACTCTGGCAGCAGCTAAACTGCCCATTAAAACAAAATTTATTATTCGTTACGATTATAAACCCTGATACTGACTGAAACCTGGTTCGGGAATAAACTTTTTGATATGGCAAAAGAAAAAATAGATATGAATAACCTGAGCGATCATGATCTGGCAAACAGGATTGCTGAAAGCGAGCTCAGGTTGAAAAAACTGAAGTTCACGCATGTGGTTTCTCCACTGGAAAATCCGTTGAGCATTCGCGCCTTACGGAAAGAAATTGCACAGCTTAAAACAGAACGCCGTTCACGCGAGTTATTTCCCGAAAAACATCAGGCTACTGCGCCTACCGAGTAAGATATTTTAAATTGAAAAAAATGACTGAAAGAAACTTAAGAAAAACCAGAATAGGAGTTGTTTCGAGCAATAAGATGGACAAAACCATTCTGGTAACTGTTCAGAGGAGGTTAAGGCATCCGCTCTATGGTAAGTTCGTAAAGAAAAGTACCAAATACATGACTCATGATGAAAAGAATGAGTGTACAATAGGCGACGTGGTGCGTATTATGGAGACTCGTCCGCTCAGCAAAAATAAACGCTGGAGATTGGTAGAAGTTATTGAAAAAGCGAAGTAAAACTCCTGAAATCCCCCAACAGGGGCCGAAATGGAGGCAAACAGAATAGACAGAAAGTTTAAAATTTTTGAATAATTAAAATAATACCTGCAACAAGCGGGGAAAAGGAGAGGCCAAAATGATCCAGCAAGAATCCAGGTTAAGAGTAGCCGATAACAGCGGAGCAAAAGAAGTTTTGTGTATCCGGGTATTGGGGAATTCCGGTCAGGATTATGCCAAAATAGGTGATACGATTGTAGTTACCGTGAAAGATGCCCTCCCCGCAGGAGGTATTAAAAAAGGTACTGTCAGCAAAGCCGTGATCGTACGTACCAAAAATAAATTACGTCGTAAAGATGGCTCTTATATCCGGTTTGATGATAATGCGGTGGTATTGTTGACCAATGCCGATGAACCTCGCGGGACCAGGATTTTTGGGCCGGTAGCCCGTGAACTGCGTGATAAGGGCTATATGAAAATCGTTTCTTTAGCACCCGAAGTGCTCTAAATTAAAAATAGTATCTTTGCACCCCGAAATTTTAAAAATAGGTCATGAAGACAAGATTTAAACCGAAACTTCATATTAAAAAAGGCGATATGGTGGCGGTGATTTCAGGAAATGATAAAAACCTGTCGCATCCGCGGAAAGTCCTTGAAGTCCTTCCTGAAAAGGGAAGGGTATTGGTGGAAGGTGTAAACATCCGTACCCACCACGCTAAACCCAGCGCTCAAAATACCAAAGGTGGTATCGTAAAGCAGGAAGCGCCGGTACATATTTCCAACGTGATGTTATGGGATGCTAAATCCGGAGCGCCTTCCCGCATCAGTCATAATAGAGAAAACGGTAAATCTGTTCGAATAGCAAAAAAATCAGGAGGAGAGATCTGATGGCATCCACTAAATATACACCGAGATTACAGGAGAAATATCAAAAAGAAGTGGTTAATTCTTTAAAAAAGAAGTTTAACTATAAATCCGTTATGCAGGTCCCGCGCCTTGAGAAGATTTGTTTAAATCAGGGTGTGAATGGATCTGTTACCGATAAAAAGCTGGTAGATGCCGCGGTGACTGAAATGACCTCAATCAGCGGTCAAAAGGCCGTCTCCACGATGTCTAAAAAAGATATTTCCAATTTTAAATTGAGAAAGGGTATTCCTATCGGAACTAAAGTAACTCTTCGTGGCACGAAGATGTACGAATTTCTGGATCGCCTGATCTCAGTTTCGTTGCCACGCGTGAGGGATTTTAAAGGAATCAATGATAAATCATTTGACGGACGGGGAAATTATACCCTGGGTATTACCGAACAGATCATTTTCCCTGAAATTGATATTGATAAGGTAACGAAAATGAATGGTATGGATATCACCTTCGTGACTTCCGCCCAATCCAATGAAGAAGCTTACGAGTTACTGAAAGCATTGGGTATGCCATTTAAAGAAAGCAATAAATCAGCTAATTAAAAAGATAGATATATATGGCTAAAGAATCTGTAAAGGCGAGACAAAGAAAAAGAGAGGCGATGGTGGCAAAATATGCTGAAAAGCGTGCTGCGCTAAAGGCTGCCGGTGATTATGAAACACTGGATAAGTTACCCAAAAACGCTTCGCCCGTCCGTTTACACAACAGGTGCCAGTTGAGCGGAAGGCCAAGAGGCTACATCCGCTATTTTGGTGTTTCCCGTATTAAATTCAGAGAAATGGCATTGGAGGGGAAAATACCCGGAGTGAGAAAAGCATCCTGGTAAGATGCCGGCGGGTAACGGACAATATATGAATATATCATAGTCATCAGCCAACAGAGCATATAACAAAAAAGCAATCAAGCACAATATAACAATAAACAAATGGTAACAGATCCCATAGCAGATTTTTTGACCCGCATTCGTAATGCGCAAATGGCTCGTCACCGGATTGTGGAGATACCGGCATCCAACCTGAAAAAACGAATGACAGAGATCCTGTACGAAAAAGGATATATTTTGAAATATAAGTTTGAAGACGATACTAAGCAGGGGGTTATAAAAATTGCATTAAAATATGATCCTGAATCGAAGCAGCCTGCTATCAGAGCCTTGGAGCGTGTAAGTCGCCCGGGGCTGAGACAATATTCAAGTCCGTCCGGTTTCAAAAGGGTGAAGAACGGATTAGGTGTAGCCATTCTTTCCACTTCCAAAGGGGTAATGACTGATAAAGAGGCGCAACAGCAGCATGTGGGTGGGGAAGTATTATGCTATGTACATTAATTTTTTTTGAAGGAATACTTAGTTAAAATATAAGCTGAATTTTTTATATCATGTCACGTATAGGTAAAAATCCGGTTGCATTACCCAAAGGAGTTACAGTTTCTGTTTCTCCTTCCAATGAAATAACCGTGAAGGGTCCCAAAGGAGAGTTAAAAAAACATATTGACAGGGACATTCATGTGGAGATTAAAGACGGGCATGTGGTGCTGACGCGCCCGACCGATCAGATACGTCATCGTTCATTGCATGGGCTGTATCGTGCCCTGATACAAAATATGGTTACCGGAGTGAGTCACGGGTTTTCTAAAAAGCTGGAGCTTGTGGGAGTAGGTTATAAGGCTACTAACCAGGGTCAGTTGTTGGATTTGTCTTTGGGATATTCGCATAATTATATAGTTGAATTGCCTAAAGAAGTAAGTGTAAAAACTGAAACTTTGAAAGGACAGAACCCGACAATTTATCTGGATAGTGCGGACAATGAGTTGTTGGGCCAGATAGCTTCCAAGATCCGCAGTTTACGTAAGCCGGAACCTTATCAGGGGAAAGGCGTGCGTTACAGTGATGAGGTAGTGAGAAGAAAAGCCGGTAAAACAGCAGGTAAATAAGTTTTAATTCATCTTCATCCCGGCAAATATCGGGATGGCAACAAGTTTCAAAAATGAATACAAAAGCAAATCGGAGAAAAAGGATTCATCTTCATATCCGCACCAAGGTTTCAGGTACTGCGCAAAGGCCGCGACTTTCTGTTTTTCGCAGTAACAACGATATTTATGCACAATTGATTGATGATGAAAAAAAGCAGACATTAACTGCATCTTCATCGAGAGATAAAGGATTAAAGGCGCTGAAAGGGACCAAGACAGAACAATCTAAGCAGGTAGGGCAGGAGCTGGCTAAAAAAGCGGTATCCTTAGGTATTACTGAATGCGTATTTGATCGCAGCGGATACTTATATCACGGCAGGGTAAAAGCATTAAGTGACGGAGCCAGGGAGGGAGGATTACAATTTTAATAAAACTAAGTTTAAATTTTTATTCAACAATATTTAATCAATGGCAAAACATACAGCCGACAGAGTTAAAGCGGGCGAATTAGAACTAAAAGAAAAAGTAGTGGCTATCAATCGGGTAACGAAGACTACGAAAGGCGGAAGGACTTTTAGCTTTTCAGCTTTGGTGGTAGTTGGTGATGAGAACGGTGTGGTAGGTCATGGATTGGGTAAAGCTAAAGAAGTGCAGGAAGCTATAGCTAAAGGCATTGATGATGCTAAGAAAAATCTGATTCGTATTCCCGTGATGCATGGAACTATTCCCCATGATCAGGATGCCAAGGAAGGGGCAGCTAAAGTATTGATCAAGCCTGCTGCCAAAGGGACCGGCGTAATAGCCGGAGGAACTATGCGCGCGGTACTGGAAAGCGCCGGTATTAAAGATGTGCTTGCCAAATCCTTAGGATCTGCCAATCCTCACAACGTGGTGAAGGCTACTTTTAATGCGCTGATGCAATTGAGGGAGCCGGCTCAAGTGGCCAAAACAAGATCAGTGTCTCTGAAAAAAGTTTTCAACGGATAAATCAGCATCAGACAGGATTGATATTTTAAAATAAAAAGTCATGGCAAAAATTAAAATAACCCAGGTGAAAAGTGCGATTGATCGTCCTGAAAGACAGAAGAAAACTTTGAGAGCTCTCGGACTTACCAAGCTTCACGATAGCAGGGAAATAGAAGAAACGCCTCAAATAGCGGGGATGGTGCGTAAAGTTGTTCACCTGATAAAAGTAGAAAAAGAATCGTAAACATATTAACGATGGAATTACATCAACTAAAGCCTGCTACAGGTTCAGTAAAAAAAGCAAAACGGTTGGGACGCGGGGAAGCTTCCGGTAAAGGAGGCACTTCTACCAAAGGCACTAAAGGGCAGCAAGCCAGAACCGGATATAAAAGCAAGATAGGGCACGAGGGAGGTCAGATGCCTATACAGCGACGTCTGCCAAAACGCGGATTTAAAAACAATAACCGCGTTAACTACCAGATTTTTAATATCGGACAACTGGATGAATTAATTTCCAAATATAAATTGGAAGAGGTAACTTTGGAAAATCTTTATATAAACGGACTGATAAGCCGGACTGACCTGGTAAAGGTTTTGGGCGACGGCGAATTGAAATCGAAGATTAACTTTAAAATCAATGCAGTGAGTGAAAAAGCCCGGAAGGCTATCGAAGCTGCCGGCGGAACAGTCGAATTAGTGTAAACATAATGATTGTTTGTACTGTTATTAACCTTTTAACATACTTCCGGTGAAGAAGATAGTAGAAACCATACGCAATATTTGGAGTATTGAAGATCTGCGAAAGAGGATTCTTTATTCGTTAGGACTTATTTTCATATATCGAATCGGATCTTTTATCATTCTTCCGGGAATTGACCCCGTTAAATTATCGCTGCAAAGCAGCAATCAGGGATTATTGGGCTTGTTGAATATGTTTGCAGGCGGATCTTTTTCCCGCGCATCTATCTTCGCCTTGGGTATTATGCCGTTCATTTCTGCCCAGATTGCCATGCAATTGTTGACCATTGCCGTTCCTTCCTTTGCTAAAATGCAAAAAGAAGGGGAGAGCGGTCAGCGTAAAATAAATCAATATACCCGCTATTTAACTGTGTTGGTTACGGCAGTCCAATCTGCCGCCTA
The DNA here is from genome assembly GCA_004322015.1 of Chitinophagaceae bacterium. Lineage (GTDB taxonomy): Bacteria > Bacteroidota > Bacteroidia > Chitinophagales > Chitinophagaceae > FW021-bin31. The sequence continues at coordinate 33,650 of SCQT01000132.1, read as the reverse complement.
TGTAGCTTACCTGCGTACCCAATCGGGAGGAGCGATCCTGCCCCAGTTTAGCGGTTATTTCTTTTGGCTGTCCACGGTAATCGTTCTTACTTCCGGTACGTTATTCGTGATGTGGTTGGGCGAAAAAATAACTGATAAAGGAATTGGCAACGGTACTTCTATTTTAATTGAAATTGGTATTATAGCTGCATTACCCCATGCCCTGATCTATGAATGGAAATCCAAGGTAAATATGGGTGGTGGCGGTTTATTGATATTCCTGCTCGAAATTGTGTTCCTCATCGCCGTGATCATCGGACTTGTATTATTGGTGCAGGGCACCAGAAAAGTACCTGTGAACTATGCTAAACGTATTGTAGGCAATCGCCAGTTAGGAGGAGTAAGGCAATTTTTACCGCTGAAAGTAAATGCTGCGGGTGTAATGCCTATCATATTTGCACAGTCTGTCATGTTCATCCCGATGGTCTTTGAAGGGATGGTCAAACCCGGAAGTAAGCTGGCAGGAGCTATTCAGGCTTTATCAGATTATACTACAGTACCGTATAACGTAGTATATGGCATTATGGTGATCCTGTTTACCTATTTCTATACGGCTCTTATTTTTAACCCCACCCAGATGGCTGATGAAATGAAGCGAAATAATGGCTTCATTCCGGGCATCAAGCCGGGTAAGGCCACAGCCAACTACATTGGTGCTATTATGGACCGGATCATGTTGCCGGGGGCCTTTTTACTGGCCATTGTAGGTATCTTACCCGGTTTTGCCAGTGCTTTAAATATTAACTCTCAGTTTGCCATATTCTTTGGAGGTACTTCTATGCTGATTATTGTAGGCGTAATTCTGGATACTTTACAGCAAATTGAAGGCCATCTGCTGATGCGTCATTACGATGGTTTGATGAGCAAAGGCAGGATTGCGGGCAGATCTGCCGGAGTGCCTACCTATTAAATACCATGATCTATTATAAAACGAATGAAGAAGTAGAACTGATGCGCCAAAGCGCTTTAATGGTTTCTTCGACATTAGCGGAAGCGGCTGAATTTTTAAAGCCGGGGGTTACTACACTACAATTAGATCAGTTTATTGAAAAATATATGATGGACCATGGCGCTATCCCTTCTTTCAAAGGATACCAGGGTTTTCCCAACGCCACCTGTATTTCGGTCAATGACGCGGTTGTGCACGGTATCCCGGGCTCCTATGTACTAAAAGAAGGGGACGTGGTTTCCGTAGATTGTGGTGTGATCATGCATGATTTCCACGGGGACAGTGCTTATACTTTTGCCCTGGGGGAAGTAAAACCCGAGGTGTTGGAGTTAATGCGAATTACGAAAGAATCCCTGTATTTGGGCATTAATAGGGCAGTAGCAGGCAACCGGATCGGGGATATCGCTTTTGTGATACAGCATTATTGTGAAAAAGAACACGGCTACGGGATCGTCAGGGAATTAGTGGGGCATGGTTTAGGACGCGACCTGCATGAAGATCCCCAGGTACCCAATTACGGCAGAAGAGGGCACGGGCAGATCATGAAGGAAGGGATGGTGATCTGCATAGAACCGATGATTAATTTAGGGACGAGGGAAATTAATTATAAAAACGACGGGTGGACGGTGGTAACCAAGGACGGGAAACCCTCCGCCCACTACGAACATGTGGTTTTGGTGAAAAAGGAGAAGGCTGAGGTACTTTCTTCGTTTGATGAGATTGAAAAGGCAGAGAAAGCTAATATCAATTTGAATAGCTCATATTACGAAAACAGGGAGTTTTAAAGAAATAGAGGGGGAGAAATTTGACAATTTCAATTCAATTGTTGTATCTTTGCACCTCCTTAAAAAATTATGGCTAAGCAGGCGCTCATCAAACAAGACGGTACCATTGTAGAATCCTTATCCAATGCGATGTTCAGGGTAAAATTAGAGAATGGACATGAGATCCTTGCGACAATTTCCGGGAAAATGAGGATGCATTATATACGGATTTTACCGGGTGATAAGGTAAGCGTTGAAATGAGCCCGTATGATTTATCGAGAGGAAGAATTATATATAGGTATAGATAAACACAAGAGAAATAATTTACAATGAGAGTCAGAGCATCCATAAAGAAACGCAGCGGTGATTGCAAAATTGTACGGCGTAAGGGCAAGTTATATGTGATCAACAAGAAAAACCCGCGCTTTAAGCAGCGCCAGGGTTGATGCCGGTAAATGGTAATCGGTAGTCGGTTACCGGTAATCTGTAGCTATTATTCGCACTTAACAATAAAATCGTTTGGCAATATAGCAATTCAACCATTCAGCAATTTAACAATAAAACCATTTAACAATCATTAAATACTTATGGCACGTATAGCCGGTATAGATCTTCCCAAAAATAAGCGCGGTGAAATCGGACTTACCTATATTTATGGTATTGGCCGTTCTACCGCGCGTTATATTTTAGATAAAGCGAATATCAATTACGATAAAAAGGTGAGCGACTGGAATGATGATGAATTAGCTTCCATTCGCTCGGTCATCAATAACGAAATCAAGGTGGAAGGGGCTTTGCGCTCAGAAGTGCAGATGAATATCAAACATTTGCTGGATATAGCCTGTTATCGCGGTCTTCGTCATCGTAAAGGATTACCGGTGAGAGGGCAGCGTACACGGACCAACTCCCGTACCCGCAAAGGCAAACGTAAGACGGTGGCAGGTAAGAAAAAAGTAGCTAAGAAATAGTCATAATCAATAAACCAACATACTGAATTTAAGAACAAATGGCAAAACCAGCAACAACCACTACTAAAGCTGCCGCCCGTAAAAGGGTAGTGAAGGTGGACACTTATGGAGATGTGTATATTACTGCCAGCTTTAACAACATCATTATCAGTATTACCAATAAGCAGGGACAGGTGGTTTCCTGGTCTTCTGCAGGTAAGATGGGCTTTAAAGGTTCCAAAAAGAATACACCTTATGCCGCTCAAACGGCCGCACAGGATGCTGCGAAAAAAGCAATGGATGCAGGAATGAAAAAAGCAGATGTTTTTGTAAAGGGGCCTGGTTCCGGACGTGAGAGCGCCATCCGTGCTATTGCCACATCCGGCATTGAAGTAAATATGATTAAAGATGTAACTCCGCTTCCCCATAATGGCTGCAGGCCTCCTAAAAGAAGAAGAGTGTAAAGCTAAGAAGATCAAGTTATTGAGTTACTCAGTTATTAAATCAATTGAACGAGGAAAAGATAACCCAATAGCCAATAACTGCATAACAAAAATAACAAATAACTACATAACAGAATAACTAAACGATGGCAAGATATACCGGACCTAAAACGCGTATTTCCCGCATTTTTGGTGAGCCTGTCTTAGGCAATGGAAAGTATTTAGGAAAAAACAGTAACCCTCCCGGTCAACACGGGCCTTCCCGTCGCCGTAAACAACCCAGTGAATATGCTATTCAGCTTCGCGAAAAGCAAAAAGCAAAATATACCTACGGTGTGCTGGAACGCCAGTTCCGGAAAACCTTTGAAGATGCTTCCAGGCTGAAAGGGGCAACCGGCGAAAACCTGATTAAGCTGCTGGAGGCGAGGTTAGATAATACCATTTTTCGTCTGGGGGTAGCGCCTTCAAGGCCCGCAGCACGCCAACTGGTATCTCACAAGCATGTAACTGTGAACGGTGAAGTGGTGAATGTGCCTTCATTCCAACTGAAACCAGGGGATTTGATTGCTCTGAAACCCAAGGCAGATCAAAATTCTGCACTGACAAGCGCTATAAAAGGTAAAAATCCGAAGTTCAACTGGCTCGACTGGGATGAAAAGGAACGTAAAGGAACTTTTATTGCATATCCCGAAAGAGAAAGTGTACCGGAAAATATAAAAGAACAACTGATAGTCGAATTATATTCCAAGTAAGAAATACCTAAACTGCTGATTAAATGGCTATTTTAAATTTTCAAAAACCTGAAAAAATTGCTTTACAGAAATCAAATGATTTCGAAGCGCAGTTCGAATTTCGTCCTTTAGAACCCGGTTATGGTGTTACCATTGGTAATGCTTTGCGCCGCGTGCTGTTATCTTCCTTAGAGGGATATGCCATTACCGGCATTAAAATAGAGGGCGCTGATCATGAATTCAACACTATTAAAGGCGTATCCGAAGACGTGACTGAAATCATCCTTAACCTGAAGCAGGTTCGTTTTAAAAAGATAGTTGAGACAGATATTACCTCTGAAAAAATACAGCTTTCCATTAAGGGAAAACCTGAGTTTACTGCCGGTTTGATTGAAAAGGCGACCAGCTCTTTCCAGATCATGAATCCGGATTTGTATATTTGCACCCTGGATTCTTCTGCCAAAATTGACATTGAGTTGACGGTTTCCAAAGGGCGTGGTTATGTACCGGCAGAGGAAAATCAGGTTAAAGATGCGCCACATGGTTATATAGCTATTGATGCTATTTATACACCAATCAAAAATGTGAAATACAGCATTGAAAATACCCGTGTGGAACAAAAGACCGACTATGAAAAATTAGTGATGGATGTGGTTACCGATGGGACTATTCAACCGGAAGAGGCTGTGAAGGACGCTTCCCGTATTCTTATACAGCATCTGATGATCATTACGGATGAAAACATTAACTTCGACACCAAAGGTGAGGTGAAGGAAGATGTGGTAGATGAAAATGCATTACAGCTTCGCAAAGTACTGAAAACTCCTTTAGAGGATCTGGATTTGAGTGTACGTGCGTTTAACTGTCTGAAAGCTGCTAAGATCAATTCTTTAAGTGAACTGGTACAATACACCCAGGAAGAGTTGATGAAGTTCCGCAATTTCGGCCAGAAATCATTAGCTGAAATAGAACAAGTGTTACACGACCGCGGATTACGTTTCGGCATGGAGTTGTCGAAGATGAAAATTGATGATGAATAAAGGATAAAAATTTTTTTACAGGTACTCTGCAATTCCTGACACGGTGCAGAGGAATAATTAAAGGTATTTCGCAGGAAATATCCGTCTTTAAAATTTACAAATTATGCGTCACGGAGTAAAATTAAATCATCTCGGAAGAACATCGGCTCACCGTAAAGCACTGCTTTCTGGCCTGGCAAGCGACCTTATTCTTCATAAACGTCTTATTACTACCCTCGCCAAAGCAAAGGCTTTAAGGGTCTATGTAGAACCTTTATTAACTAAATCCAAGGATAATACCACCCATCAGCGCAGAGTTGTATTCAGTTATTTGGAAGATAAGGAAGCCGTTAAAGAATTATTCAGCGTAGTGAGTGAAAAAATTGCTGCACGCCCCGGGGGATATACAAGAGTTATCAAGTTAGGTACCCGTTTGGGCGACGCGGCGGAGATGGCTATGATTGAATTGGTGGATTTCAATGATCTGTACACTAACCAGGCTCCTGACGCAGGTAAGAAGAAAAGGACACGCCGCAGCGGAGCAAAAAAGAAGACGGCTGAATCTGTCGCAGCAGAAACAAAAGGAACAACAGATGAGGTTGAAGCCGAAGAGAATAAAAAAGAAGCCGCTTCTGAAGGAAATAAAAAAGAAGAACAACCTGAAGCATGAAAGTTATCAACTTATTCACATCTTTATATAAAAGGCAAAGCATTTCCGCTTTGTCTTTTTTATTTTTGCAAAAATTGAAAATTAAAATATATCAATTCCATGTCCAGTTTGAATCATAATCATTTTTCTGCCGCGTTGCTGCTCCAGGACGGGACTTTTTATAAAGGGAAAGCTCTTGGTAAAAAAGGCACTTCTACCGGTGAAATTTGCTTTAATACGGGGATGACCGGTTACCAGGAGGTTTTTACCGACCCTTCTTATGCGGGGCAAACGCTTATCATGAACAACTGTTATATCGGCAACTACGGGACACGGAAGGAAGACAGGGAGTCTGATAGTATTAAGATCAGCGGTTTGATATGCAAAAATATTTCTGATCAGTACTTCAGGCCGATGGCTGATGCTTCTTTGGATGATTACCTCGTTAAAAGTAATCTTACAGGTATTTATGATCTGGACACCCGGGCTCTGGTGACGCATATTCGCAGCAAAGGGGCAATGAATTGCATTATTTCTTCTGAAATAACAGACAGGGACCAGTTGCAGGCAGAATTGAATAAAGTACCATCCATGGAGGGATTGGAGTTATCTTCAAAGGTTTCTACCAGGCAAATATATAAGGCAGGTAATCCTGATGCGACCTATCGTATTGCCGTTCTGGATTTAGGTGTGAAGCGGAATATTTTACATTGTTTTACTGAACGGGGTGCATTTCTGCAAATTTATCCTGCCAAAACTACATTTGAAGAAATGGAAAAGTTTGCTCCGCATGGTTATTTTATCTCCAATGGGCCGGGTGATCCTGCAGTGATGGATTACGCCATAAAAACAGTCAAAGATATTTTGAGTTCTGAGAAACCTTTTTTCGGTATCTGTTTAGGTCATCAGCTGTTAGCATTGGCAAATGGTATTCCCACTTTTAAAATGCATCACGGCCACAGAGGATTAAATCATCCTGTGAAAAATGTAATTACCGGTAAAAGTGAGATCACTACTCAAAACCACGGATTTGGAATAGATCCCGAAGCCACCAGAAAATCTGATACCATTGAAATAACTCATGTGAACCTGAATGACGGATCCATTGAAGGGATAAAATTAAGAAATAAGCCTGCTTTCTCTGTGCAATATCACCCTGAATCTACGCCTGGACCGTATGACTCCCGCTATCTTTTTGATGAGTTTATGAACATGATCAAAATGCGGGCATAGCAATTAATAAATCTTACGGCTTCTTATTGATAAACGCTGATGGCATCAATTCTATACGGTATTTAGCCGCCACTTTTATAAGTATGGGCATTAGTATGGATGCCCCCGGTATTAATACGAAAGGAACACCAATACCCACAATTTTCAACGAGTCCATCAGTTGAGTCTTTAATATCATTTCTTCTTCATCGCTTATTTTCCCTTCTTTTATATATTTCTGTATAATAATGCCCGCCGCTTTCTCACCTTTATATTCCGTCTTTGCATCCTGCAAAAAACGGTGGGCATGTTCTTCTATAATAGCTTCTATTTTCATTGTTGAACGTTTATGATTTAATTCTGTTTATTTAAGCAAAATCCCGCCGCGAATATCCACTCTAAGGCACGAAGGTTCACTAAGCCAACTAAATAACTATTATTCCACTTCAAATTTACTTGATTTCAGCAGGAAAACAGATGGTTTTTTGTAAGAGATCGCTTTTTTTCGTTGAAGGCAAAAAAATTCCCCCTGTGGATACAGGGGGACTACTCCCATCCTCTCTACGACAGCCATCAAGGACTGATGGCTTGTATTCTTGAATAATTTTTATTATCTGTTTTTTGTAATAACGCAAAACTAAACCATATAGTTACAGAAAAAAGTTTAAGTTTTGTTAATTTACACGGCGGATTGATATCCGTCTTGTTCTTAGATTTTGGCCGTTAAACATTTGAACGCGCAAGCACTTCTGTAGTTTCTTTTTTACCCGGATAAATTTTTAAAGCTTCTGCAAGACATTCCATCGCATGCTGTATATCATTTTTATTCAATACATAAGCCAGTCTTACTTCCTGTTTTCCTAAAGAGGAACTGGCATAAAATCCGGATGCAGGCGCAAGCATGACCGTTTGATTTTTAAATGCAAATTCTTCTAAAATCCACTGACAAAATGTATCCGCATCATCCACAGGCAATTGTGCCATTGCGTAAAAGGCACCACCGGGCCGCGGACATTTCACTCCCGGAATATCATTGAGCATTTTTACCAACAGATTGCGGCGGGAGCGGTATTCTTCTTTCACATGATCGAAATAATCAGCCGGCAAATCCACTGCCGCTTCTCCTAAAATCTGTGCAAAAGAGGGGGGGCTGAGTCTTGACTGTGCAAATTTCATGACGCTGTCCAATACCGTCTGATTTTTGGTGACAAAAGCTCCAATCCTGCCTCCGCAAGCGCTGTATCTTTTAGAGATGGTATCCAGCACGATGACATTTTCTTTCATGCCTCTGAGCTGCAAAGCAGAAAAATGGGAACCTTCATAACAAAATTCACGATATGCTTCATCCGAGAATAAATACAGATCATGCCTCAGGCATATCTCGCGAAGTGTTTCTAATTCCTCCCGGCTGTATAAATAGCCTGTAGGATTATTCGGATTACAAATTAAAATAGCTTTCGTTCTTTCTGTGATCAGTTTCTCAAAATCCTTCACCGGAGGCAGGGCAAATGAATTTTCGATGGTGGAGGTAACCGGTATGATACGTACCTGGGCTTCCATCGCAAAACCGTTATAATTGGCATAAAAAGGTTCGGGAATAATTATTTCATCGCCGGGATTTAAGCAACTCATCATGGCAAACAGGATGGCTTCGGAACCGCCTGTAGTGATGATAATCTGCGAATAATCCAAATGAATATCGAAGCGTGCGTAATACGAGGTGAGCTTTTTACGATAGCTTTCATTGCCAGCACTGTGGCTGTATTCCAATACTTTAAAAGTGGAATGACGTACTGCATCCAATATCTGCGGCGGAGTTTCAATATCAGGCTGTCCGATATTCAGATGATATACCCTGATCCCTTTTTTCTTTGCAGCTTCTGCATAAGGAACTAACTTCCTGATAGGAGACGGAGGCATTTGCATGCCCCTGTGACTGATTTTTGGCATAACACAAACTTACACCTATTTATCCACTTTACCGACCAAATGGAGTTCCATGGTTTGTGGGATACCCCGAAAATTGACGAATACTGTTTTATTGACGGGCCCTAAAATCGCTGAATTATAAGTAGCCTTAATAATACCTTCTTTTCCCGGAAGCACAGGTGCTTTTGTCCAGTCAGGTGTGGTGCAACCACAACTTGGCTGTGCATTCTCAATAATGACCGGCGCATCGCTGACATTTGTAAAGTTGAATTCCACTGTAACCGGCTTATTGAGTTTGGCAGTGCCGAAATCAACTGTTTCTCTTTCGAACTTTACTTTCCCGTCAAAAGGAGATTTTTTGACGGCTTCCTTCACATGTCCTTTCGTACTGGAGGCAGATTGCCCTTGTGCAAAAGCGGTTCCGCAGCAAATGAAAAAAGCTGCACTGGCTAAGATCAATAGTTTCTTCATGATGTGGATATTTTTAACAAAAAGTATGAGCAAAACTCAAACCAGAATTTATAGCGATGCAATATTACTATTAAATATTTATATAAGTTTTAGGAAAATGTGAGCGGGAGTTAAGTTCGTGTTAAGATTTTCAAGCATCATTATCGCTTGTTTAAATGTATGCATAATTTACCCGTATGCATTTTTTCTGTTTTCATTACATTTGCACACAAAGCCTCATCGAATGCAAACACAAAGTCATCCCGGGCTGAATAGTCCGTTATCATTTGAAGAATTCAAGGCAGAAGTATTGCAGGACTACCGGATTGCCTGCGAAAGCAGGGAGACCAGTGTGCAGGCCAGAAAAGAGGTTTTTACGGGGAAAGCGAAATTTGGGATTTTCGGCGACGGGAAAGAGATCCCTCAAATTGCCATGGCCAAGTTTTTCAAACCGGGAGACTGGCGATCAGGATATTACCGTGACCAGACTTTTGCTATGGCGTCGGGGATGTGCACGATCGAGCAATACTTTGCCCAACTCTATGCAGACCCGGATCCGCATCATGATCCTAATTCGGCGGGCAGGCAAATGAATGCCCATTTTACCACCCAAAATATTGATGAAAACGGCCATTGGCTGAATCTGACAGAGATAAAAAACACCGCCGCCGATTTGGCTCCCACTTCTTCACAAATGCCCCGTTCCGTTGGCTTAGCTTTTGCCTCCAAACTTTTCCGAGAAGTAGATTCTTTACGGCAATTTCCCTTTCTGTCCCGCGGGGGCAATGAGGTATGTTTTGCTACTATCGGCGATGCCAGCACATCGGAAGGACATTTCTGGGAAACAGTGAATGCTGCCGCTGTTATACAGATCCCTTTAGCCATTTTTGTCTGGGATGATGGGTATGGGATTTCTGTGCCAAGGAAATATCAAACGGTCAAAGGCTCTATTTCCGCCGCTTTGGAAGGATTCCAGAAGACCGATGGTTCTAATGGCGTAGATATTTATCGCGTCAGAGGATGGGATTATGCCGCCTTATGCGAGGTATTTGAAAAGGGAATTCAGAGGGTAAGGGAAAAGCATATCCCTGCCGTTTTCCATGTGGAGGAGCTTACCCAGCCGCAAGGCCATTCCACCTCCGGTTCCCATGAACGATATAAAAGCGCTGAAAGGCTTGCATGGGAAAAAGAATGGGATTGCATCAGCCAGATGCGGGGATGGCTTATAGAAAATGCACTGGCTACGGAGGAAGATCTTGAAAAAATAGAAAAGGAGTCGCATGAAACAGTAGTAGCGGCGAGGATCAGGGCGTTTAAGCAATTTCAGGCTCCTATTAAAGAGCAGGTTAAATCGGTTATTGCTCATTGCAATGTGCTCATTAAGGAAGCGAAAAATGATAACGCCCATATTAAAAAAGTCGCCAAAACTTTATTGGCGAATAAGGAAGTGCTAAGACGCGATGTACTTGCCGCAATATCGGAGATCATTACTGTAAGAAATCCGGTAAAAACACCCGGGATGCTGCAGATGGAGGAGTTATATAAAAAATTAAAATCGGAAGGGGAGGAGTTGTATGGTTCTAATTTATATGCCACAGGAGCCAATTCCGCCCTGAATGTTCCCGAAGTGCCGGTACGATATGATGAAGAGGCGCCTTTGATTAATGGTTATGAAGTGCTGAATCATTTTTTTGATCAGCTTTTGGAAAATAATCCGTTGGTTTTTGCCTTTGGCGAGGATTTGGGTAAAATAGGAGGAGTGAATCAGGCATTTACAGGTTTGCAGCTTAAGCACGGTGAGCACAGGGTTTTCGATACCGGTATCCGCGAACTGACCATCATGGGGCAGGCAATAGGGATGGCCCAGCGCGGATTGAGGCCTATAGCTGAGATACAATATCTGGATTATGTACTTTTTGCGCTGGAGCAATTAAGTGATGAGGTTGCCACGCTTCAGTACCGGACGAAAGGCTTGCAATTTTGCCCATTGATCATTCGTACGAGAGGGCACAGGTTAGAAGGCATCTGGCATTCCGGATCACCTTTGGGATTGTTGACGCATGCTTTACGCGGTATGTATATCTGTGTACCCAGAAATATGACCAAAGCCGCGGGTATGTATAATACTTTATTCCAGGCCAATGAACCGGCCTTGATCATTGAATGTCTGAATGGCTACCGTTTGAAAGAAAAGTTACCTGCTAATTTATCAGAATATACCGTTCCGTTGGGTACTCCGGAGATTATTTCCGAAGGAGAGGATGTGACCATTGTGTCCTACGGTTCGATACTGCGTATTGCACAAGAAGCATTAAGCGAATTGAAGACTCTAGGTATTTCCTGCGAGTTGATAGATGTGCAAACCCTGCTTCCTTTCGATATTCATTACAAAATTTCAGAATCGCTCAAAAAGACTAACCGGATCCTTTTTTTGGATGAGGATGTTCCGGGTGGAGCCACTGCCTACATGTTCCGCCATGTGATGGAAGAACAGGGAGGTTATCGCTGGTTAGATGTGGCTCCCCGCTGTCTTTCCGGTACTTCCCATCGTCCCGCCTACGGTTCCGATGGCGATTATTTTTCCAAACCTAACCGGGAAGATATTGTCACTACAGTTATCAGCATGATGCGGGAATAAATTACCTTTTTTATAAGGCTAATATGACCGATATTTGCACAAACAAATTGTTTGCGAAGCAAACGCATAGATAATGAAAGATTTTTCATTTGTCTCCGGCGCACACCCTGCTTATATCGAATCATTATATAAGGAATATATCCAATCCCCCGGATCGGTAGATACGGAATGGGCGAGGTTTTTTGAGGGGTTTGATTATGCCTATAATCGTACCAACGGAAATGCTGTCAATACTGTAAACGGCAGTGCCGGTATCTCCGGTGATCTGCTTGTGAAGGAATTCTCCGTCTATAAACTCATTCAGGCATACAGGAAAAAAGGCCATTTAATTGCACAAACCAATCCCATTCGTCCGAGGAAAGACCGGAAAGCAAACCTGGACCTTGCCTATTTTAATTTAAGCGGCGGCGATCTGCAGAAAGAATTTTATGCCGCTTCTTTTGTGGGTATGCAAAAGGCCACTTTACAACAAATACTTGATTTTTTACATAAATGTTATACTTCTTCCGTAGGAGTAGAATTTACTTATATTGACGATCAGAAGAAATATGACTGGATACAGCATCAGGCGGAAGTGGAATTATTGAAGCCTGTCCCTCTCGAAAAGAAAAAAAGGATTTTGCAAAAACTGAATGAAGGGACCATTTTTGAAAAATTCCTCCAAACTAAATTTATCGGACAGAAAAGATTTTCTCTGGAAGGAGGAGAGAATACTATTTCAGGTTTGGATGCCATTATCAATCTTTCTGCGGATCTGGGGGTTCAGGAAGTGGTCATTGGAATGGCCCATCGTGGGCGATTGAATATATTAGCCAATATTTTGCAAAAAACGTATGCACAGATCTTTAATGAATTTGAAGGAAACGTTACCGAAGAAGACATCACCATGGGAAGCGGCGATGTTAAATATCATGTCGGTTTCCGGTCGGATATAACCACTATGAACGGGAAGCAGGTCAATATCCAGTTGGTACCCAACCCGTCTCATTTGGAATTAGTGGATCCTGTGGTGGTAGGTTATACCCGCAGTAAGGCAGATGTGATGTATGAGAGTGATTATGATAAAATACTTCCTATTTTAATACATGGCGACTCTGCGGTAGCAGCACAGGGAATGGTTTACGAGGTTTTGCAAATGAGCGGACTGAGAGGTTATTATACCGGTGGAACTATTCATTTCGTTATTAATAATCAAATTGGTTTTACTACCGACTTTGATGATGCGCGTTCTTCGGATTATTGTACCAGCCTGGCGGCTATGGTAGAGGCTCCTGTGTTCCATGTAAACGGGGATGATGCGGAAGCTGTCTTAAAAGTATGTGAAGCCGCAGCCCGTTACCGCCAGCAATTTAACAGCGATATATTTGTGGATATGGTATGTTATCGCAAGCATGGCCATAATGAAGGCGACGATCCGAAATATACCCAACCCAAATTGTATGCTTTAATTGATAACCATCCGGATCCGCGGCAGGTATATTCACAAAAGCTGATCAATGCCAGTGATGTGCATGCTGATCTTGCCAGGGAAATGGAAAAAAGTTTCTGGACCACTTTGCAGGAAAGATTAGATGAGGTAAAGCAGCATCCGCTGCCTTTTATTTATCAAAAGCCGGAATTATGGTGGCAGAAATTGCGCAAATCAACACCCGAAGATTTTGACAAATCCCCTGTTACTGCTGTTACCGGGGAACAGCTTGATCAGGTGATAAAGGCTTCCCTCACCTTACCTGCCGGGTTCCAGCCGCTCAGGAAGATGGCCAAGCTTCTGGAAGAAAAGAAAAAATTATACGAAGCAGGTTCTCTGGATTGGTCCATGGGAGAACTGGCAGCTTATGGAACCTTGTTGCTGGAAGGTCATGATGTGCGCATGAGTGGGCAGGATGTAAAACGCGGTACTTTTTCTCACCGGCACGCGTGTCCACGCGATGAAAGAACAGATGAAGAATATAACAGGTTAAGTGAAATATCACCTGACCAGGGTATTTTCAGGATATATAATTCTTTATTAAGCGAACTGGCTGTAGTCGGGTTTGAATATGGTTATGCTTTGGCTAATCCAAGTACGCTTACTGTTTGGGAAGCACAGTTTGGTGATTTTGCCAATGGAGCTCAAACCCTGGTTGATCAGTTTGTTACTTCTGCCGAGCAGAAATGGAACCGGATGGACGGATTGGTCATGCTGATGCCGCACGGTTATGAAGGACAAGGTCCGGAGCATTCCAGTGCACGGTTAGAACGGTTTTTACAAATGGCCGCTGAATACAATATCATTATCACTAACTGTACCACTGCCGCTAATTTCTTCCACGTATTACGCAGGCAATTAACCTATCCTTTCCGCAAGCCATTGATCAATTTCTCACCTAAAGCTAATTTGCGTCATCCCCGGACATATTCACCTATTGATGCATTTACCGAAGGCAGTTTTAAAGAGATCATTGAAGACGAATATTGCGATACGGATCCGAAAAAAATAAAAAAAGTATTGCTTTGCAGCGGTAAACTGTATTTTGATCTGAGCGAAAAACAAATGCATGATGAAAGAAAAGAAGTGGCAGTGATCAGGATGGAGCAGTTATATCCTTTGCCGTTAAAGCAATTGAGTGCGCTTTACGATAAATATAAGCAGGCTAACTGGTTTTGGGTACAGGAAGAACCGCTGAATATGGGAGCAGCCTGGTTTTTGAAAATGAATTTGGAACAGTATAATTTCGGAGTCATAAGCCGTAATGCAAGCGCCGCTACTGCCACGGGTTATAACCGTCTGCATAAGGAAGAACAAAACGAAATCATAGAAACGGCTTTTTCTATTTTAAATCATTAATGTATTATGATTGATATTAAAGTGCCTCCCATCGGAGAGTCTATTAATGAAGCTACAATTGCAAAATGGTTAAAGAAAGATGGTGAATATGTAGAGCGTGACGAAGTGATTTGTGAATTGGAATCTGAAAAAGCCTCTTTTGAGCTGAATGCCGAAGAATCCGGTGTGTTAAAAATACAGGCCAAGGAGGGTGATACGGTGAAAATCGGTGAAACGATTGCTCAGATTAATGAAAAAGCAGCGGCTCCCGAAGCTCCCGCCCCGCAAAAAAAAGCACCAGAGCCTGCCGTAAAAGAGGCAATAAATAAGGATGCGGCTGTAACCGCCCCTGCGGTTACCTCTGCTCCTCTTTCCAACAAAGGCATTATTGAGATAAAAGTTCCTGTCATAGGGGAGTCCATTAACGAAGTAACCCTGTTAAGCTGGAAAAAGGATAATGGCGATTATGTAGAGCGGGATGAAGTGATCTGCGAACTGGAATCTGAAAAAGCTACTTTTGAACTGAATGCTGAAGAATCAGGTTCCTTGCAGCAGGTGGGTAAAGAGGGAGATACCTTAAAGATCGGGGATGTAGTTGCCAAAATAGATACTTCTGTAGCTGCACCCTCGGGTAAAACTGCTGCAGTAAAATCTGTCGAAAAAGATATTTTACCTGAATCTGAAATACGCGAACGTATAACCGTAGAAACGCCTGCCCCTAAATCTGTGGCTGAAACTGCCGCTAAAGCCACTCCTGTTGCCGCCGCCATCATGGCCGACAAGAATGTAAGTTCCGCACAGATTCATGGCAGCGGGGCAGGGGGCAAGATCATCAAAAACGATGTCATGGCGGCGCTGGAACACCCGGGTACGAATATTGAAAAGCCTTTGTTCAGCAGGGAAGAGCGCAGGGAAAAAATGAGTAATCTGCGTAAGACTATTTCCCGCCGTCTGGTGGAAGCTAAAAACAGTACCGCTATGCTCACTACCTTTAACGAGGCAGATATGAGCGCCATTATGGCTATTCGCAAGCAATATAAAGATAAGTTTAAAGAAGTGCATGGTATCGGGTTGGGGTTTATGTCTTTCTTTGCCAAAGCCTGTTGCTTTGCATTGCAGGAATGGCCTGCAGTAAATGCATATATAGACGGCACCGATCTCATTTATCACGATTTTTGCGATATATCTATTGCTGTTAGCACACCGAGAGGGTTAGTTGTACCGGTTATCCGTAATGCAGAAAGTCTGGGTATGGCTGATATTGAGAAGGAAGTGGCTTCTTTAGCTAAGAAAGCCAGAGATGGAAAATTATCCATTGAAGAGATGACAGGCGGTACTTTCACGATCACGAATGGCGGCGTATTTGGCTCTCTGATGAGCACACCTATTTTAAATATTCCGCAATCTGCCATTTTAGGCATGCACAAAATTGAGGACCGTCCGAAAGTGATAGATGGGCAAATAGTCGTTCGCCCAATGATGTATTTAGCGCTCAGCTATGATCATCGTGTCATTGACGGCAGAGAATCCGTCAGCTTCTTAGTGCGGGTCAAGGAATTATTGGAGAAACCGGAGCAATTATTATTCGGAAAAGATCCTGTAAAGACGTTGCTGGGGATGTGATCTGATTATAATTCTAAAACAAAGACCCATGAAAAAGATCAGGATTCTCTCTCTCGATGGCGGAGGTATCAGGGGCATTATTCCCGGAGTTATTTTAAGCTATCTTGAAAAGCAATTACAATTAAAAGAAAACAGTCACCGGAAGATCGGCGACTATTTTGATTTTATTGCAGGAACCAGCACCGGGGGTATTCTCGCCTGTGCTTATTTGATGGGAAACGAGGATGGTATGGCTAAATATAGCGCCGGCGATGCAGTAGATCTTTACCTGAAAGAAGGTAGTGGAATATTCTATAGAAGCCTTAAGCAGAAAGTTTCTTCAGGTTTTGGACTGTTGGATGAGAAGTATAGCGCCAAAGCATTAGAGCAGGATTTACTCTCTTTTTTCGGAGATGCCGTGCTGGATTCTTTTATAAAACCCTGTCTGATCACATCTTATGAAATTACCGCGAGGAATGCACATTTTTTTAATAGTGCGGAAGCACAGGATCCTTTATATAATTTTAAAGTAAGGGATATCGCCAGGGCAACCTCTGCCGCCCCTACTTATTTTGAACCTGCTTTGATTTATTCGCAGGCAGGACAGAGTTTTTCAATGATTGACGGTGGAGTTTTTGCAAATAACCCCGCGTTGTGCGCCTATGCAGAAGCCCGCAAAATGAAATTTTCTGAGCTTTTAAGAAATAGAGAAAAACCTGATTTGCCCACGGCAAAGGATATGCTGCTGATATCTATTGGAACCGGAACGGTAAAAGAAGCCTACCATTATAAGGACTTTAAAAATGCAGGGCAGTTGAAATGGCTTCAGCCCATCATTGACATCCTGATGTCCGGAAATGCAGAAACAGTAGATTATCAGCTAAATCAGATTTATAAAACATTAGAACCTAAAGATCAGACCGATTACTACCGGCTGGAACCTTCGCTGAGAGAAGCTCTGCCTAAAATGGATCTGGCTTCTCTTCAAAACATAGATAATTTGAAACAGGCTGGCTTGTGGTTTATAGATAAAAACAAAGCTGTGTTGGATGAAATTGTGCAGAAGATATTGGAGAATGAATGATGGCGAAATCGTGAAGGGTGAGCCGTTAATCGTCAATTGACAACTATGTAATATGCTTATAGCCTTTTGATTTCGGAAACTTAATATTTGCTCCTCAGTTCTGCCTGCCTTTTATTAATAAAATCAATTACTGCCTCACTGGCTCCTTGACAAAGCAGGATCATCGTTCCCTGTTCACGGGCGAAAGTATCAGTAACAGCACCTACTTCTGTTACCTGCTTAAAGTTTTCAGTGAGCAGAGGATTGTGAATATCAGAGGTATCATCAGTAACTAAAATTAGATTATCAAATTGCTGGTGCATGGGATTCCATAAAATGAAACCTCCTTCTTTTGATTGTACCTGCGGCAAATGATCTTTTCTTCCGTAAATGGAAACGGCGGCAGCCTCTCCATAATTGTCGCAAAATATAATAGTCTTGGCTTTTTGACCAGAATCCAAAGAAATATAGGCAGAAACTACTTTATTAGTCATTTCCTTCCACCCCAGCATATCGGCAAAATCCTGCGGCAGCAAGTGATCTTTACCGTCCTCCCAGTGCAGTACGCCGGCTGATTTATATCTTATGCAATATCTTGCCATTTTTGCAGGAGAAAATACAGGAATGCAAATGAATAATACCGGTATAGCCAGCCACAGCATTGCTACTATCATAATGGGACATAAGCTCCATCTTAATATGACCTTATACGTTAGCCTTTCCAAAAAAATCCCTCCACCCGCCATCAGCATGGGATAGGTACCCATCGCATAATAATCTTTGCCATTGGAGAAAATTAGAACTACAATGGTGGTGACGTAAATCCATCCGAACATCCTGTAAGGTTTACCGCTTTTTGCAAATAAATAAAATATAAGTCCCGCTATCCAGACAAATAGAGAGGGAAAACAATTCACTATTTGGCCAAAGATAAATTTGGCTGCATCGGAATGCTTTAATTGATTTCCCTGCAGGGCATGCACCTGAATTAAGATCGGAAAATGATGGAAATATTCCCATAAAAGATTTGGTAAAAAGATGATAAAGGCAATCAATAAAGCAATATATAAATTTCTATCTTTAAATAATCTCCGGTGTGGCGTAAGTAATAATCCAATTAGCATTCCGATAGGAAAAAGCGCCATGGTATATTTATTCAATAAACCCAAACCAATCAATATACCGCAGTAGAGGAGGTATTTGCCGGAGGAAGTATGAATATACCTGACCGTGTAATATACACAAATCGTGAAATACAATACATCCATTGAGTTGGGCTGAAACAACAGGTTCATACGTAAAAATCCCGTAACAAAATAGGCCAGGCATGCAAGAAATTGTGCGAAATATCCGCCTTTCATTTCAATGACAATCCTGCCGATCATATATACAGTAAAGGCTCCGAATAAAGCTGGGATAAGCCTGATGATGAAAACGGAATACCCGAATAATTTACAAATAAATCCAAGAAAAGCGATGGTAGGCGGTACGGCAGGATATCCCCAGGCCAGGTGATTGCCCTGCATCAGATATAAGTATTCATCACGGTGAAGTTCCCAGCCGGAATTGATCAAAATTAAATGGAGAGCTAAAATAAATAATGCCATTAAGACAATCAGCCCATTTTTGCGAATAAATACGGCCATAGAGGAATGTGGTTTTTATTGGGTTTCTTTGTCTATTTTTGCCCGAACCTTAAAAAATGCTACTATGAATTATAAGAAACTGAATAATATTACAGGCTGGATTGTTTGTGCTATTGCATGTACCGTTTATATTTTAACCCGTGAAGCTACTGCAAGTTTTTGGGATTGCGGAGAATTTATTTCCGCTGCCTATAAGCTGCAGATTCCTCATGCCCCCGGCGCTCCCTTAGTCCTGCTCTTAGATCGTTTTTTCATTATTTTATTCGGTGGGGGACCACATACTGCGGCATCAGATGTGAATTTACTGTCTGCATTAGCCAGTGGATTCACTATCCTGTTTTTATTCTGGACTATTACTCATTTTGCAAAAAAACTATTGATAAAAGATGATGCTTCTGTCAGCACTGAGAAGTTGATTGTTATTATGGGGGCCGGCGTGGCAGGCGCCCTGGCATTTACTTTCAGCGATTCGTTCTGGTTTTCTGCGGTAGAAGGTGAAGTATATGCTTTATCCTCTTTTTTTACGGCAGTTATTTTCTGGGCTATGCTGAAATGGGAAAACCAGGCTGATCAGCCGCATGCAGACCGTTGGATCGTTTTTATGGCTTTTATGACAGGGTTGGCAATTGGGGTGCATCTGCTTTGCATCCTCACGATACCGGCGGTGGTCATGCTCTATTATTTCAGAAGATCGAAAAAAGTTTCCATAAAGGGCGCTGTATGGATCTTTCTGCTGGGCTGCCTTATTACAGGGGTAGTGCAAAAGGTAGTGATCCAATATATAGTGGAAGCAGCCGGTTATTTTGATGTGTTTTTTGTAAATGCATTGCATCTTCCTTTTAATTCGGGTTCATACTTTTTCTTATTACTGATAGCCGTACTGATTATAATGGGACTAAGGTATTCCTTTCGGAAAAAAAGACATTTTCTGCATCTTGGAATTCTATGCATTCTTTTCATGTTAATAGGATATTCTTCTTATTTTACTACCTTAATCCGTGCGAATGCCATGCCTGCCATTAATATGCAAAATGTGGATGATCCCATGGCGTTGGATAATTACCTGAACCGAAGTCAATATGGTGACTGGCCTTTGCTCCACGGACAGGATTTTACGGCAAAACCCATTCGTTATGACAAAGGCACACCTAATTATGAAAGCGATGACAGTACCGGCAGATATGTGATAAGGGGATATGCCATGAAGGCTGTGTATGATCCTGAAGACATGCACTTGTTCCCGCGGGTTTGGGATAATGGCGGTGACCGCGGCCAGTCAGGATTTTATGAACAATGGTTGGGATTGTCGCCCAATGAAAAGCCTTCCTTTTTTGATAACCTGAACTGGCTGGTAACCTATCAGACCGGATGGATGTATTTACGTTATTTCTTGTGGAATTTTTCCGGAAGACAAAATGATGTGCAGGGATATGGCGATGTGCGCGACGGGAACTGGATAACCGGCATTCATTTTATTGATAACCTTCGTTTGGGAGATCAAAGTAAAATGCCGGACAGCTTAAAGCATAATAAAGCAAATAACAAGCTTTACGGATTACCTTTTATACTCGGATTGCTGGGGTTGTTCTTTCAACTGGGAAGAAGTAAAAAAGATTTCATGGTCACATTCCTTTTATTCTTTTTCACCGGATTGGCGATCGTATTATATCTCAATCAGAGCGGGCCGCAACCCCGTGAACGCGATTATGCTTTTGTGGGTTCTTTCTATGCTTTTGCCATCTGGATTGGATTAGGTGTATTGTCCCTACATTATTTTATCCAAAAGAAAACATCCGGGAAAATAGCCGCAGTGTCGGCATCTCTGATTTGTTTATTATTGGTTCCGGCCATCATGGGATTCAGGGAATGGGATGACCACGACCGTTCACGAAAAACTTTGGCGCGCGATATAGCCGCAGATTATTTGGAGTCGTGCAAGCCCCATGCTATCTTATTTACAGAAGGGGATAATGATACTTATCCGCTCTGGTATGCGCAGGAGGTGGAAGGAATCCGGCCTGATGTGCGTGTGGTGAATATGAGCCTCTTAGGAGTGGATTGGTATATCAATAACCTGCGTTACAGGATCAATCAGGCTCCGCCTGTACCCATGAGCTGGTCGCCGGATAAATATGCGGGAGATACACGTAATTATATTCCGTATGTGCCGCCGCAATCCGGCGCGGCTGATTCCCAATATTATAGTTTAGATGATATGATGGCTTTCATGGGCAATGACAAATACAGGCTTTCAGGAAATAATTCGGATTTGAATTATTATCCCACTAAAAACATGTTCATACCTGTAAATAAACAGCAGGCTATTAAGAATAATTTAGTTCCGGTTTCGGATACAGGGTATATTGCAGGCGATATGACCTTCACTATGCCTAAAGATGTATTGTATAAAAATATCCTGATGTTATTGAATATTATCGCAGCCAGCAAATGGGAGCGGCCTGTTTATTTTACAAGCCCGGTGACTGCTTCCAGATTAGGATTGGGAAGCTACCTGGAAACTGATGGTTTAACTTACAGGCTGGTACCGGTGAGGAGCGGCAAAAATGCCAATGCCATCCTGAGTGCGGGCAACGTGAATGTGGATTTTATGTATGATAATCTGATGACTAAATTCAAATTCGGCGGGGCGCAGATCCCAGGTACTTATTTTGACGAACCTAACCGCCGTATGCTCATGGGAATCAGAAATGCGTATGCTAAATTGGGAATAGCTTTAGCGGAAGAAGGCAGAAAAGACAGCGCTGTTCAGGTATTGAATTATTGCAATCAACATATCCTGCAGAGCAATTATCCCTACGCATTTACCTCTCCGGGGAATAATGATAATATCAGTTCTCTGCAAACAGTGTATGCTTATTACATTGCCGGCGACAGCACTAAAGGAGATGAAATAGCCAATCAGATCATTCACGATTGCCGGCAACAGGGCGATTATTATAATTCCTTACCTCCCCGTTTCTTAAGTCCCATGCTGGAGCAGGATGCACAATCTGCCAATATGATCATTGCGCAATTGGAAGAATGGAAAAGAACTTTTGGCGCGGAGGCAGCGAAGGTAAAGGAAATGAGGATGAAACTGAATCAATTGGAGAAGGACAGCGGGAGAGAATGAGTTTTTTGTTTTGAGGTCGTTGGTCGCCTGTTGTCAGTTGTGAGTTGTCATTGATAGGATAAATAGATATCTTTATGATGGATGAATATTTGGTGAGATAGAGTAGAAGAGAAGATGCTTGAATCATTTTATCTTTGATGAGAGTCCGTTAACTTCGTATAATTTGACTAAGCAATACTTGAAGGCACTATTGGATATAAATGTTTAAATTTGTTTTTATGTGAACTTAATAATATTGGATCTGTGATGGAGAGAAGCGTACGTCAGCAAAATCTTAGCAGAAAAGCAAATCTCTTACTCCTGAACCTTACCTGCCTGCCCTGCCTACCGGACAGGCAGGCGGCAAAGGCAGGTCACTTTATGGAAGTCAAATGAAAATCGATTATAATAATTTATATACCCATTTTGTATTTACATACTTTTATCGTCTCCCTCTTTTTGCTGAAAAATATGAGTGGAATTAAAGAAATCAAATTTCTACTAATGTTGTGGATTGTTATATAATTAAGACAATATTATCCAGGTAGACAATTCCTGACAGAATTAAGAAATTGATAGTATTTGGAGACCCTGAATAATTTCTGTTGATACGAAATAAACATCTCTTGCCGTTAACTGTTCTACTAAAGTGACCAATTTTTCAATTTTAAAGATATTAAAGTAACTTGCAGCTATGCGAAGTTTCTTATTTTCGAAATATGATCCGAAAGCTTCGGGAAAAACGCCTTTTGAGCAGTTGCTGAATCTTTTTCTGCAATTGCTGACCTATACCAGCGGTGATGTAGAGGAAGCTTTGCGCTGGCTGACAGAATTAGACAAGGAATATAAGCTGAATGAGGGAGATTACGGAATCGGAGATTTTATCCAGGATCTGAAAGATAAAGGATATCTGGATGAGGATCCAGGTAACGGACAAATTCATATTACGCCCAAAACGGAACAAAGTATCCGCAAGCGTTCGCTGGAGGAAATTTTCGGTAAATTAAAAAAATCAAGAACCGGTAATCATCCCACCTATGTTTCAGGACAGGGTGATGAGCCTAATGCGGATACGCGTCCCTACCGTTTTGGTGATACGATTGAACAAATTGACTTTACCAATTCCATTCGTAATGCGCAGATTAATCACGGGCTCCAAAGTTTTCAATTGGCGCAGGATGACCTGGAGATCACGGAAACGGATTTCAAATCACAAACTTCTACTGTATTGATGATAGATGTTTCTCATTCCATGATTTTATACGGAGAAGACCGTATCACCCCGGCGAAGAAAGTAGCGATGGCGCTCAGCGAACTGATACTTACCAAATATCCGAAAGATACCCTGGATGTGATTGCCTTCGGCAATGACGCCTGGCCTATAGAGATCAAAGATCTTCCGTATTTGCAGGTGGGACCGTTTCACACAAATACTGTGGCAGGTTTGGAATTAGCCATGACTTTATTACGAAGAAGAAAAAATCCGAATAAGCAGATATTTATGATCACAGATGGTAAACCTACCTGTCTGAAAATAGGAAGAAAATATTATAAGAATGCTTTCGGATTAGACAGGAAAATATTGACGAGGACGTTAAATCTGGCTGCACAGTGCCGTAAGCTGAAAATTCCAATCACCACTTTTATGGTGGCCACCGACCCATGGCTGCAACATTTTGTAAAGGAGTTTACGGAAACGAATCAGGGGAAAGCCTTCTTTTCCTCCCTGGATGCTTTAGGACAATTTGTATTTTACGATTTTGAAAGGAATAAAAGAAAATATTTACGCTAAGAAAAAGATATGTGGACCACTCCATTTAACAAAACAATGAATAAAAACAAACCTGCTACCCTGGGCGAATTGAAAAAATCAGGATATATATCTAAAAGTATAAAAGACGAGGTCAGGGAGAACCTGATCAGCATGTTAGAGAAGAAAGAACCCCCCTTTCCCGGGATCATCGGTTATGAAGACAGCGTGATACCGGATACAGAGCGAGCCTTGCTTTCGCGACACAATATCCTTTTTTTGGGGTTAAGAGGGCAGGCCAAGACGAGGATGGCACGGCAAATGACTGATTTACTGGACGAATATATTCCCATAGTGGCCGGTTCGGAAATCAATGATGATCCGTTAAGTCCGGTCTCCGGATTTGCAAAAAAGCTTATTGAAGAACGCGGTGACAATACCCCTGTTACATGGTTG
The DNA here is from genome assembly GCA_004322015.1 of Chitinophagaceae bacterium. Classification (GTDB taxonomy): domain Bacteria; phylum Bacteroidota; class Bacteroidia; order Chitinophagales; family Chitinophagaceae; genus FW021-bin31. The sequence goes on along the minus strand of SCQT01000132.1, from coordinate 9,444 downwards.
CACCGCAGTGAACGGTATGGAGAAAAATTAGCTACTCCGGATGTCACAGTAGCCGATCTGATCGGAGATATTGATCCGATAAAAGCTGCCAATTTGCATCTCAGCTTTTCGGATGAAGAAGTGATTCATTACGGCATCGTGCCCCGTTCTAACAGAAGTGTTTTTGTGATCAATGAACTGCCTGATCTGCAGGCCCGTATTCAGGTAGCGTTATTTAATATTCTACAGGAAGGCGATATTCAGATACGGGGATTTAAACTAAGATTACCGTTAGATATTTTATTTGTATTTACCGCCAATCCCGAAGATTATACAAACAGAGGCGCCATCGTGACTCCTTTGAAAGACCGTATTCAAAGCCAGATCATTACACATTATCCGAAAGATATAGAAACTGCTTTAGCCATTACTGCCCAGGAAGCGCAGGTATTACCTGAACAAACGAAAAAGATAGAAGTACCAGATTTGATTAAAAGATTAATAGAACAGGTAGCATTTGAAGCACGCGGCAGCGAATTCGTAGATAAGAAAAGCGGGGTATCTGCGCGAATGACTATTACAGCTTATGAAAATGCAGTGAGCGCCGCGGAAAGAAGAATTATTTTAAACAAAGAAAAGCAAACACAAGTGCGCGTTTCTGATTTGGCAGGTATCATTCCTGCCATTACAGGAAAAATAGAGTTAGTATATGAAGGGGAACAGGAAGGTCCGCAGCAAGTGGCTTTGAATTTATTGGATAAAGCCATACGCACACAGTTTGCTCTGTATTTCCCTAATCCTGATTTGTTTAAAAAGAAAAAACAGGAAAACGGCGGTAATCCCTACCGTAAGACAATTCAATGGTTTGAAAAAGGAAACAGGCTGAATCTGGTCCAGGATATGCCTGAAAAGCAGTGGGATCAGCAATTAAGCAAAGCGGAGGGATTGAGGGATATTGTAAAAGCTTATTTTCCTAAATCCGGCAATAAAGAAACTTCCTTATTGATGGAATTTGTGCTTCACGGATTAGCTGCTTATTCACTCATCAGCAAGAAGTTTGTGGAAGGGAATGTGGAGTTTGGTGATCTGTTGGGAACGATCATGAATTTAGATCCCGGAGGGCGGGACGAAGGGGAAGAACGGGATTTGGATATATTCTGAAAGTAATCATTGCAGTAAATGGAAGTTAAGGTGTTTGACGTTAATGATTTATTGATTTATTGATGGACTATATTGCAGAATAATAGCAATACGGTGAATTTAAGGTAAAGGTTTCTCTCTTCTTTCGTAATTTTGCCTGAGAAATATGGCAAGGACCGAATTATTATTTCTCTCAGATACGTTTCAGTGGGAATTGAGCACATTGGTCTCAGCTTTTGACGAGGATGAGAATGGCACTTACATAGAAACAAATGAAACCATTTTTTATCCCGGCGGAGGCGGGCAGGAGCCTGATAAAGGAACGGTGGCTGATATGCCCGGCCACGTCGTTCCCGTGATACATGTATTATTGATTAATCATCATGTGAGGCTGTATTATGAAAAGGATCAGGTGGAATTTAAACCCGGTGATCCGGTTACCATTTCTATTGATAAAGATCACCGGTTGAAAAATACCAGGCTTCATACCGGAGGCCACTTATTATCTTCCGTGATTTACGAAAAGTTAAAATTGCCCCTTATTCCGGTAAAGGGGTTCCATTATCAACAAGGCGCCTATGTTGAATTTGAACCCTCGGAAGATATCCCTGAAATTGCTGAAAATAACATTAACGAAGCTTTAAAGGAGGATGTTCAAAGACAACTCAAAATAACTACAAAAATAGTTCAAGGAGATGATCTTTTATTTAAGCAGGCGTTCAAACCTGCCGGATTTGTTATACCGGAAGACAGACCGTTAAGATTAGTAAAGATCGGTGATTACCTGGCTTATCCCTGCGGAGGGACTCATTTGCATCATACGGGAGAACTGGATTTTTTAAAAATTAGGCATATAAAGCATAAAAAAGGGAAGATCAGGATAAGTTATGAAGCAGGGTAGTCCTTTGTTTTGTGTTTACTGTTTTATGTTTGTTGTTTGCGTGAAATTGTTTAATTTGATAATACTATGCTGATATTTGAAATTTCTTTGACTGTAAATACTAAACAATAAACTCGAAACCCGAAACTCGAAACAATAATTTTTATCTTTTTACATTTATCTTGAGTATCTATGTTTGATATATTAATCATCGGAGGCGGTCCTATAGGATTAGCCTGCGCTCTGGAAGCACGGAAAGCGGATCTTTCTTATTTAATTGTGGAGAAAGGATGCCTGGTCAATTCATTATACCATTATCCGGCCAATATGACTTTCTTCTCAACTTCTGAATTGCTTGAAATCGGTGGCATACCTTTTGTCAGTAATAATCCCAAACCTACAAGACCCGAAGCATTAGAATATTACAGAAGAGCTGCCACTTCCAATCATATAAATATTCATTTGTTTGAAAGAGTGGAAGATATAAAAGGAGATGGAGATCATTATATCATTAAGACTAACAAAAGCAGTTACCAGGCCCGGCATGTGATTATCGCCACAGGATTTTATGATATACCGAATTTGTTAAACATCCGGGGCGAAGAATTACCCAAAGTCAGGCATTATTATGCGGACCCCCATTTTTATGCCATGCAAAAAGTGATAGTAGTCGGTGCTAATAATTCTGCGGTGGATGCGGCTTTGGAAACATGGAGGAAAGGAGCGGAAGTCACGATGGTGGTGAGAGGAGGGGTGATTGGGAAACGGGTCAAATATTGGAAAAAACCGGATATTGAAAACCGTATCAAAGAAGGTTGCGTGAAGGCTTATTTTAATTCCCGTTTGCTGGAAATAAGAGAAAAGGAAGCGGATATCTACACACCCAATGGAAAAATAACTATTCCGAATGATTATGTAATCGCTATGACAGGGTACCAACCCGACTTTTCATTTTTAGAAAGAGCGGGTATTAAATTGTCCGAGGATGAAAGGAAATATCCTGCATATAATCCTGATACCATGGAAACTAATATGAAAAATATTTTCCTTGCAGGGGTGGTTTGCGGCGGAATGGATACGCATGTCTGGTTTATCGAAAATTCGAGAGCACATGCAGGGAAGATCATCGAAAGAATTACCGGGAAGCCATGAGAAAAATAATTAAAATATTAGTCATTACTGTTTTATCAGTTGGTATATTTAATACCTTCGGCACGGCTTCCTCTTTGAATAATGGTTCGGGGCATAAAAAGATCTTACCGGTAAAAATAATACTTTTTACCGCTAAATATGAGCCTGCGAGACAGGTGGTAAGCCTTCATTGGGTTACAGCTACTGAAAAAAATAATGAGCGTTTTGAGATAGAACGTTCGTTGGACAGCCTGCATTTTTTTGTGATAGGCACTGCGCACAGCGTTGGCAACAGCCATTCATCACAGCATTATTATTTTGATGATCCTAAACCGGTAGGCGGCAAAATGTTTTACAGGCTGAAAGAAGTGGATTCCTCCGGTAAACAGTTTCAAACACCGGTGATCTCTGCTTTCAAGCCCATTATTTCTTTGGAACTGACCGGCATCCGGTCTGCCGCGAAGGAGACGGAATTGCACTTTGCTATCATATCTCCAAAGGCTTCTTTTGCCAGTGTGCTGGTATCGGATATTTCGGGAAATGTACTGAAAACATTTGTTGTGAATATGAAAGAAGGAGCCAACATGGAAAGCATTTATGTAGGCGATCTGAAGCCGGGTGTTTATTTCCTGCAGGTAAATGACACCACCAATGAGGGTTCGGTGATGGAGAAATTTATACATAAGATAAAGAGGAAGTGAACTCATCTATTCCTGCACATAGATCCTTTTTACTCTTTGAGAAATACCTGTCATGATTTCGTAGGGGATGGTGCCGGCCCACGCCGCCACTTCCTGTATGGAAGGTTCTTTTCCGAATACCACCACCGGGTCTCCTTCTTTAGCATCCGTTATATTGGTTACATCTATCATCAGCATATCCATACATATATTTCCAATTACAGGAGCTGATTTTCCATGGACTGATAATTTTCCTTTCCCGTTCCCAAGGGTTCGATGCAAGCCATCTGCGTATCCGACAGGAATGGTGGCGATTATTTTATCTGTATCAACTTTCCCATTCCTCCCGTAACCGACTGTCTCGCCTGCCCGTACTTTCCTTAACTGGGAAATAGTGGTCTTTAAAGTACTGACTGCTTCAAGTTTTTGCTGTATATGTCCTGAATGATCAATCCCGAACATTCCGATCCCTAACCTCACCATATCATACTGCAGTTCAGGATAGCTGCTGATGGCTGCAGAATTGGCAAGATGACGGAGGACTGGATAAGACAGCGATCTCATGATCGGGCCGCTCATATCTTCAAACCTGCGGGCTTGTTCTAAAGTAAAAGTCTTTTGATCCGGTTCGTCGCTGGCTGCCAGATGGCTGAAAACAGAGACTATCTTTAGGGATTCATTCTGTTTTAATAGTTGTATTAATGATGGAATATCCTCCGGAGAAAAGCCCAGACGGTGCATTCCGGTATCTAACTTTATATGAACCGGGTAATGATTCTTTTTTAGATCGTTCATTGCCCCGGTAAATAATTTTAATAAATTCAGGGAATAGATTTCAGGTTCCAACTGCCATTGTATGATAGAACGGAATGCATGAACTTCCGGACTCATGACCATGATGGGCAATGTAATACCTCTTTTTCTCAGTTCCACTCCTTCGTCCGCATAAGCGACTGCTAAATAATCTATACCTTGAAATTGAAGCTGATTCGCTATCTCGTAACTTCCGCTTCCATACGAAAAAGCTTTCACCATCGCCATCATTTTCACAGGAGGCCTGAGCAATGACTGATACACCCGGATATTGTTGGCTAACGCATTCAGGTTAATTTCCAGGACAGTCTGGTGTGTTTTCTGTTCGAGTAAATTGCTGATACGCTCAAATTCAAATATGCGGGCGCCTTTTAAAAGTATGGTCTCATCATGAAATAGCAAATTAACATCCGTATCCGATTGGTATCCGGAAATAAATGCATCGGTATCAGTATAAAAGCTGGAAGACAACTCTTTATTTTTTAAAAAAATATTTTTTTCTTTACTGATGTTTTTACCTATTCCGATTAATTTGCTAATACCTTTTTGCTTTAACAATTCTGCAACCTCAGCATACAGATTAGCATTGTTTCTTCCGCTTTGCAGTATGTCGCTCAGGATCAGCGTTTTCTTAAGATGTTGTTTTTGTTGTGATAAAAAATCTAATGCAATGGACAGGGAGTTGAAATCAGAATTATAGCTGTCATTTATGATGGAGCAATCATTCACAGCCTGCTTTAATTCAAGCCTCATTGCAATGGGCGCCAACTGCCACATTCTTTCCAGGATCATTGCTTCATCTGTTTTAAACAACAGCATCACACACCAGCAATGTATGGCATTTTCTATGGACCCCTGGTCGGTAAAAGGTATTTGTATATAAACGGCCTTCTCTTTGTAAACTGCATCTATACGGGTGTATCCCGTGTTTCTTCCGGGTGCCTGATTATTTTCTTCAAAAAGCCGGATCCCTGTTATTTTTAAATCCGCTTCCGTCTTATGAGACCAGGTAAATAGTTGCAATGGCTTTTCGTCACTGTTTTCATTGCGACGCATTTGTCCGTGAAATTGTAAAATACTTTCATGCAGTTGGGGATAGTCTTTGCAGTAGATCAATACTTTTGAATGTATGAACAACACTAATTTCTCCCGGATTTTTTGCAGGATGTTCAGGAATCCCTCATTATGCGCATCCCCGATATTTGTAAAAATACCGATAGTTGGTTGAATAATTTTTTCCAGATGGGTCATCTCGCCCGGCTGTGATATACCCGCTTCAATGATGGCGAGGGTATTTTCAGGTTCCATTTGCCATACGGAGAGCGGCACGCCGATCTGCGAATTATAACTACGCGGACTTCGTACAATCCTGTAATCTTCGTGCAAAAGCTGGAAGAGCCATTCTTTGACTATGGTTTTACCGTTGCTTCCCGTGATTCCGATTACCGGGATCTGGAATCTTTTTCTGTGAAACGCCGCCAGGTTCTGCAGTGCCTGTAATGTATCCGGAACTTTGAGAAAATTGGCATGGGGAAATTCTTCTCTGTTATACTCTTCGCCGACCAAAAAGTTGCGTACCCCTTTTTGATATAATGCCGGGATGAATTGATGCCCATTACGATTTGAGGTAACAAGGGCGACAAATAAAGTGGATCCCGGATAAGCAAGTTTGCGGCTGTCAGTCAGCAAGTGGGTGATATTACCGGCTTCCACGGGCGGTTTTACTTCTGCCTTTACAATTTTAGCTATTTCTTCGATCGAATAGGTTGCCATAAGTTTATTTCCCGTTAAGGTACTTCCTCCATTGCTTTTTTAGTTTTGTTTTTGTATAATGAAATGAATATGGAACCTGCCAGACATAGCACAATGACAATTAATGAAACGTACACAGGCATTTCTATTTTAAATATCTCAATAAGCATTTTGAGCCCTATGAAGATAAGGACAATAGCAATGCCATGCTGAAGATATTCAAATTTTTCGGCGGCGCCCCTTAGCAAAAAGAATAATGATCTTAACCCTAGTACTGCCAGAATATTGGAAGTATAGATCAACAGGGGAGATTGGGTAATGGCAAATACGGCAGGAATGGAATCCAATGCAAAAATAATATCCGTAAGGGCCAGGATGGCAACTACTACCGATAATATGGTAAAATAAACCTTTCCTTTCCGCCGGATAATAAATTTCCCCCCGTGTTCTTTTGTAGTAAGGCGGAGATATTTATTCATGAATTTATAAGCAAAATTATTCTCCGGATTAAAGCTGTGCTCTTCTTTCGTGATGAATAATTTAATGCCGGTATAAACCAGTAACACGCCAAAAATGTAAAGGATCCAGTGAAATTGTTGTACTAAAGCAACGCCGATTGTGATAAAGATGATCCGGAGAATGATGGCTGCAAGAATTCCTATCAGAAGCGTTCTCCCAAGATGATCTTCCTGAATTTTAAAGAAATTGAAAATAAGAATGAATACAAACACATTGTCCATGGACAGGGACCATTCCATCAGGTAAGCGCTCATATAATTAATGGCGTCATTATGCCCGTCTTCAAACCAGACAAAAACGAAAAATACCACAGATAACCCTATCCAGAAAAGTGTCTGGACTAAAGCTTTTTTGATAGAGACCACCGAAGATTTTTTGCTGAATAGTCCCAGGTCAAAAATCAGTCCGAGAAGCAGTACGATTCCGAAAATGAGATAAGTCCATTCTTTCGCGGTCATGGGTGAAAAAGGGTATGTTGCAAATATACGTTCTCTGATCTTAGTTTAAATAGTAAATACGTCTTATTTTTACACATCAGTTTGCTGTTTTAGAAGGTTTAAAGTTTTATTATGGATCGTATCGCCGAATCTGAGATGATCTTAAACGACAGGGGTGCTATTTATCATCTCGATCTGTGTCCCGGGGAATTAGCCCCTCTGGTGATTACTGTGGGTGATCCGGGACGCGTGCCTGAAGTGTCAAAACATTTTGATAGGGTTGAACACCGCTCCTCCCACCGTGAATTTAATACCCACACCGGATACATTGGTAAGAAAAGACTGTCGGTTGTTTCAACGGGAATTGGTCCGGATAATATTGATATCACCCTCAACGAATTAGATGCTTTGGTGAATATTGATTTTGATGCCAGGACTATTAAAAAGGATTTAACTGCCTTAACTATAGTCAGGATGGGTACTTGCGGCGGATTGCAACCGGATATTCCTACCGATGGATTAATTGCTTCCTCCCATGGATTAGGGTTGGATAACCTGATGCATTATTATAAATTCGGGCAAACCAGAGAGGAAGATATCATCATTAATACCTTCATCGAACATGCAGATTTGTATAAAAAGCATATTATTCCGTATTTAGTCCAGGGTAACAATGATCTTTTACAGGCTTTTATAAAAGCAGGATATTTCCATGGAATAACAGCTACCTGCCCCGGATTTTATGCACCCCAAGGGCGTATGCTCAGAATACCTGTTAACTTTCCTGATCTTCCGGAAAAGCTCTCTTCTTTCCGGTACCGGGACTTTCGCATAACGAATTTTGAAATGGAAACATCGGCTATTTACGGATTGGGGAAATTAATGGGGCATCAATGTCTGTCAATCAATACCGTAGTGGCTAACCGGGCTACTCATCAATTCAGTAAAGACAGTAAAAAAGCGATTGAGAAAATGATTGCAAAATCGTTGGAAACCCTGTTAGATCTATGATCTGTGATTTATGATCTGTGATCTGTGATTTATGATGTGATGATGATTTATTTCCTGCGAATTGTGAATCCTTGAACTCCAAAACCATCCCGAATTTTCGGGACCATAAAACCATAAAACCATAAAACAATAGAGCCATAGAACCATAGAACCATAAAATACTTAATCACCTTCAACCTTTCCGCTTTTATCTTTTATCTTTACTTTATCTTTGCGGAAACTTTTAAAGCATGACCGTTCATTTTTTTAAATATCAGGGTGTGGGCAATGATTTCATTATTCTGGATAACAGAGATGACAGGTATAACGGGTTGGGAAAAGAACAAATTCTTTTGCTTTGCAATCGTCATTTTGGTGTGGGAGCGGATGGGCTGATGATGCTTAATGATCATCCGGAAGCAGGCTTCGAGATGAAATATTTTAATTCGGACGGGAAAGAAGGTTCCATGTGCGGCAACGGAGGAAGATGTATAGTGGCTTTTGCACATCGTTTGGGTCTCACTCAGGATAAAGTGAAATTTATGGCGTATGACGGCATACATGAAGCGGTATTGACAAAAGATAATTGGGTCGAGTTAAAGATGAGTGATGTGAAGGGGGTGGAATTCGGAGATGATTTTGCCATATTAAATACCGGTTCTCCGCATTATGTGAAGTATGTGGAGCATTTAGGTGATGTGGATGTGGTGAAAGAGGGCAGGGGCATTCGCAATAGTGCAAGGTTTAAAAAGGATGGGATCAACGTGAACTTTGTGGAATATGGAACGAACCATTTGTTGGTGAGGACTTATGAAAGGGGAGTGGAAGATGAAACAAAAGCCTGTGGCACCGGAGTGACAGCCGCTGCATTGGTGGTGTCCGGAAATCAAAATCGCTCCTATAAAATACCGGTTGCAACCAATGGCGGTGAACTGGAAGTTCGTTTTGATAAGATTAATCAAAAACAATACGAGAACATCTGGCTATGCGGACCGGCTGAATTTGTGTTTGAAGCGGATATTGAATTAAATAAATAGTTCTTATGTTTCATGTTATAGATTCTAAAACTGTCAATGGTCAAGGGTCAAGGGTCAATGTTTAATGGTCAATCGTCAATCGTCAA
>SCQT01000131.1 GCA_004322015.1 Chitinophagaceae bacterium | reverse complement strand
GTAAAATATGTCCTGGATGATTTAATAAAAGAGACTTCTCTGCATGAAGATACGATCATAGAACGGGCAATGATCGTCAAAGAAGGTCAATTGACGGCACCGTTTGCCTATTTAAAAGATTACGCCTATAAATAAAGATAATAATCCTTTAAAAGCGCTTTAAATTCCCGTGAATACTCCTGATCAGTCTGACATATACACAATTCTTCAGTCACTGTGGATGTAATGTTTTTATTGAAAAAACCGATCATTCTGAAACATGGATGTGCGGGTGTTTGTCTTACCCTCAAAAGATACCTGACACTGAAATTATCGTTCACCATTAACTGATTGAACCAGTCAAATTGTTTCCGGGGTAACATAATACAGGCTGTGCCGTTTTCAGTCAGGTATCTTGTGATGCTGTCTCTCAATTCCCGGTGACTTAATGCGCTGCTATGTTTCGACTGGTTCTTATGAGGCTTGTCGCTTTTCATCTCATTTTCATAAAAGGGCGGATTGCATATTATAAAATCATAGCGCGGATGAATTTCTGCAGTTTTTATGTCTCCCTGTACAACAGAAATATTTCCGGACCAGGGAGACCTTATAAAATTCTCTTTGGCCTGAAGATAAGCCTGCTGATTTAATTCTATCGCATCGAAATGAACCGATGGATTCTTTTGTGCCAGCATCAATGCCAGCAAACCCGTACCTGTGCCGATATCCAATATACGCTTCATGTCCTTATTGCTTTGCGTCAACCAGTCGGCTGCATATGCTCCCTGCACGCAGGCATCCGTGCATACCTTCATGGAACAGCGGGACTGTTCAATGCGGAATTGCTTAAACTGGAAATAAGTATTGGACAATTTTTTGGCATAAATGTCCGAAAAACTTAACTTTACACAAAACCTCATGCCACATGACTTCCGGATATACAGTTCATCCGCCCCGCACTATAGCGGAGGTTTTCAAAAACCTTCCCGAGGGAACTCCTGCCCAGTTAATTGAAAACAATATTGTTATGGAGCCTTCTCCAACCTATTATCATCAAAGTATTCTGATGGAGATCAGCTCACAACTTCACAAATATGTTAAAAAGCATCAATTAGGAGAGGTATTGACAGCGCCCATGGATGTCTTCCTCGGAAAGAAAAATGTTTTTCAGCCTGATATCCTGTTTATCATTAACGAACGCTTGTCAATCATCCATGAAGACGGTTTACATGGAGCGCCGGATTTAGTTATTGAAATCCTATCTCCTGCTACGGCAAAATATGATCTGGAAGAAAAAAAAGATATCTATGAACGTTTTGGCGTCAAGGAATATTGGATCGTCGAACCGGGAATTCATTCCGTTCAGGGCTTCTCTCTAATCAACGATCATTTCGAACAAATGAAGACTAAAATCGGAGAGATCAACTCACATTTATTAAATTTCAGTTTCAACTTTTAAGACACAAAACACCGATTACTGATTACAGATTACCCATAACGCTGCCTTGCTCATGCTAATCCCTCTCCATGCTGCTTCTCGCACTGGGGCTTACCGTCAGATCAGCAAATTCTCCGGCAAGATATTTATAATAAGCAGTCATGGATATCATTCCTGCATTATCGGTGCAGTATTGAAATTCAGGGATATAATAATTCCATCCGTATTTCCGGCTATAATCTGCTATGGCTTTTCTTAATCCTGAATTCGCGCTTACTCCCCCTGCAATGCACACCTCTTTGATGCCGGTTTCCTTAGCAGCTTTCACTAATTTATTCATCAGGATGGTAATGATCCTGTGCTGTACGGAAGCACAGATATCTGCCATATTATTTTGAATAAAATCAGGATCTCTTTCAGTTTGGTCCTGCACAAAATAAAGTATGGCAGTTTTCAACCCGCTAAAACTGAAATTTAATCCCGGAATTCGGGGTTCCGGAAAAGAAAACCTTCTGGGATCACCTTCTTTTGCGTATTTATCTATCAGAGGCCCGCCCGGATAAGGCAAACCTAATATCTTAGCCGTTTTATCAAAAGCTTCTCCGGCTGCATCATCTAAAGTTTCACCGATGACTTTCATCTTTAAATAATCTTCTACCAATACGATTTGGGTATGACCTCCTGAGACGGTCAGGCAAAGGAATGGAAAAACCGGTTTAGGGCTACCGATGAAATTAGCCAGCACATGCGCCTGCATGTGATGCACCGCAATTAACGGTACATTTAATCCTAATGCCAGAGATTTAGCGAAGCAACAGCCTACTAATAAAGAACCTATCAGACCGGGAGACTGGGTAAATGCAATGGCATTTAATTCCTCTTTTGTAATACCGCTTTTTTTCAATGCGGCTTCCACCACCGGAATAATATTTTGCTGATGTGCCCGGGACGCCAGTTCGGGAACCACTCCACCGTATTGTTCATGCACTTTTTGATTGGCGATAAAGTTGGACAGTACCTCCCCGTTTCGAATAACAGCCGCACTTGTTTCATCGCAGGAAGATTCAATGGCTAATATGCTGGTGTTCATTGTTTGATTGTTTTATTGCTTTATTGCTTTACTGTTCTATTGTTTTACTGCTTTACTGTTCTGTTGTTCCAGGATGGTTCCGGGATAGTTCCATAGTTTAAACGGTTTTGATTAGTTCCTGCATTATTCCATTATTATAAGTTCATGGAACTAATGAAATTTTTGAACCGTCATCTGCAGTCATAACAGGTTATCATGATCTTATCGCTACCACAGGATCTAATTTAGAGGCAGAAAAAGCGGGGATATAGCCGGCGATGATGCCCGTTATAATTGATATAGTTAAACCCATGATAACGATCCCTGTCGTCATATATATTTTAAAAAATACAAAGGAAGATATCATTTTGGTTACAATAAACACAAAAACCATTCCCAGCACTCCCCCAATTAAACACAATAATACAGATTCAATCAGGAACTCCTGCAATATCACTCTCCTTTTAGCGCCTATTGCTTTTTTTAGACCTATAATATTAGTCCTTTCTTTAACGGTTACGAACATAATATTGGCAATGCCGAAAGCGCCCACAATTAATGCGAAAATACCTATCACTAATCCGCCCAGATTGATGCTGGAAAATATTTTCTGTGTGTCACCGGCGGTCATGCTAAGCTCATTCAGCGCAAAATTATCCTCCTGTGTGGGCTTTAACCTGCGTATCGCGCGCATGGCGCCGCGTAATTCATCTTTCAATTCGAGAACGCTTACATTAGAGGCAGTTTTCACCATAATAAAAGGCTCTACAAACATGCTGCGGTCATTGGCTATTTGCCTGGCGGAAGCATAAGGCAGGATAACACTGTTGTCATAATCAAAACCCCCGATCATGCTTTCACCATAAGTTTTCAATGCACCGATAACCGTAAATACCCTTCCCGCAAACTGAACCTGGCTGCCTATGGCCTGTTGTGCCGAACTAAACAATCCCTGCCAGATATTAGCGCCGAGAATGATCGTCATGCTGCTGCTTCCCGATTCCACCGGGGTAAAAAAACGTCCCGCCGCTAAATTGATCTGTTGTATCCTGTCAAATCCATCCGTTACCGCCAGCATAGTTACGTTCTGCATATAATTATCGCCCAGCGTAATAGTCTTGTTATTCAAATCATATACATAAGCAAACGCACTGGCATTATGAATACGTTGTCTGAGTTCCTGAAACTCATCATAATTCGTCTCGGGACGCTGAATATATTTCCACCAATTGCTGCCTGTATTTCCCCAGGGCCAGCGTTGGACATACACCACATTACTGCCTAAAGCAGACAATTCACTTTTCACATTCATCTCCAGGCTCTTTGTCAAAGTAAAAACCGCAATAATGCAAAAGATACCTATAGTAATCCCCAACAAAGAGAGAAAAGTACGGAGCTTATTTACCCGTAACTCCTGCAGTGCCATCAGCAGGCTGTGCCAGAATATTTTTATGGATTTCAGCATCACACAAACACAAATTTACGTCGCGGATATGAATTTTTGAAAAATGTTCCCGGAATACTTTTTTATATACCTTTGCGCCGGTTAAGGTTCTTATCCTGCAGTTGGCAGGAAAGATGAAAAGGGAACCGGGTGTAAACCCCGGACATTACCCGATGCTGTGATCTTCATTATTTTTTTGGCAAACCTCAGCCACTGTCTCTGCCTCCATAGAGACGGGAAGGCAAGCTGGAAAAAGGAGTAAGTCAGAAGACCTGCCTCAGCCGTTTTAAATGCCATAGCTTCCGGGATCAGAAGCATGCATGCAGAGGGGATTTCCCATTTATTTTACTGCATGGCTGTTAATTTTCCGGGGTTATGAATAAATAAATTCATTAACCTCTTAATTGTTTTTCCAATGAAAAGAATTACTCTGTTGGCAGGGATTGCCTTTAGCCCGGCACTCCTGTTTGCCCAGCAAAAAAAATTGACCCTGAATGAAGTAGTCGTTACTGCCAACAAATTTGAGCAAAAAGCATCCCAGACCGGAAAGGTGATGACCGTCATCACCCAAAAAGAATTGGCACACAACAGCGGTAAAACGTTAACTGCTATTCTGAATGAGCAACCCGGGATCACCATAAACGGCGTCGGCGAATCGCCGGGCACCAATCAGACTGTTTATTTGAGAGGCGCTGATCCGAAATACACGCTTATCATGATCAACGGTATCCCTGTCAACGATGTATCTTATATTAATTATGAATTTGATCTGAACCTTATACCCGTTTCTTCCATTGAGAGAATAGAAATCATGAGGGGGGGATATGCTGCCTTATACGGTTCAGGCGCCACTGCCGGCGTTATCAATATTATTACCGACAAAAGCGACCTCAGGCCCTTTAATGTCACTGCCGGATTCAGCGCCGGAAGCTATGGCACTTTTCGTGAACAAGCAGGTATTAACGGACACAGCAAGCATATTGATTACAACATACAATTACAAAATTTTGACAGTAAAGGGTTTTCTTCTGCCTTAGATACCACCGGGCACGCTGGATTTGACAAGGATGGTTTTCATCGTCAGTCAGTATATGCCAATATAGGCTTCCACCCTTCTGAAAAATGGACAATCAGTCCCTTCCTGCATCTTGCTTATGAAAAAGGCGACCTGGACGAAGGCGCTTTTACAGATGCCAAGGATTATACTTACAATTCCACTTTTTTTCAAACGGGAATCCAGGTCAGGCATGAATTTAAAAATGGTGACTTGAACGTAAATTATAGTTACAGCCCCACTGTGAGGCATTACCTGAATGATTCCACCGATGGATTCGCTTATCTGAAAGAATACTATCAAAGCCGGGTCCATTTGGCAGATGCGTATGCCCATTTTGTAGTTGATCCGCATATCTCCTTTTTAATAGGCAATGAATTCAAGATCGAGAGAACGAATCAAAACAGCGATTATATCAGCGGATCGTATGTTTCCAAAAGCATGCTTGGGGCCGATTCTGCGCAAACGGACGTCCTGAATATATATGGCTCTCTCTTTCTCCAATCCAATAATGGTTTTCACGTAGAAATAGGAGGAAGATTAAACCAGGATAAATTGTATGGTTTTTATCCCGTGTTTTCAATTAATCCTTCCTGGCTTATTAAGGATCGTATAAAGGTATTTGCGAACATTTCTTCCTCTTATACTGCTCCTTCATTATATCAGTTATATTCAGTTTACGGCAATAAAAAATTAAGTCCGGAATCAGGAATGAGCTATGAAGCGGGTGCAGAATCGCTGTTAGCCGGTCAAAAATTAAGGCTAAGAGTAACCGCTTTCGACAGAGATTTGCGTAAGGTAATAGCTTTTCAACTAACTGATCCTGTCACCTATAGCTATCAATACATGAATTACAATTATCAGCATGATTATGGCGGAGAAATTGAACTAAATTATGCGGTGAATGACCGGCTGCAGCTTTCCGCCTATTATGCCTATGTAAACGGGAAAGTAACAGTGAAAAACGATCATGCCAAAACAGACTCCACTTACAATAATTTATTCAGGCGCCCCGAAAATTCTGCAGGAGCATCTGCTTCTCTTCAGATCACAAAGTCCCTTTATCTTGGATTGGATGGTAAATATACCGGCACACGAAACGATTTAGTGTATGCAGGTTATACGCAAGAAGTAAAAAAGCTGAAGGGATATATATTGATGAATTTATACGCTCAATATGACCTGAAAAAGAAATATAAATTATTTATCAGCCTGCAAAATATCACTAACAGTCATTATATAGAAACTACCGGCTTTACCACGAAAGGTTTCAACTTTGATGCAGGGGTACAGTGGTCATTGTTCTAAACCTGGCTTGTTTTCTGAAAGGAAGGAGTACCTTTGCACGATGTTAAAAAAATTATTCTTTTCGTTAGTTTTATCGGGATGTTTTCGAATGGGATTTGGACAGGATACCGGGTATATCGCTCATCATTTGCAATTAGATTCAGTAGTGATCAGCGCCAGCAGGGTCAATTTCGATATCCCCGGATTCATCAAAATGGTAGAAGAAGATACTACGTTTTACAAAGCATTCAAAAACCTCAGGATCTTAGCCTATACGGCGGAAAATAATATTGAAATTCTGGATAAAAAAAATAAAGCCAAGGCATCGCTGGAAAGCACGACCAGACAGCATCGGCATGAGGGGTGCCGCACAATGAGCGTGCTGTCTGAAAAAACGACGGGTGATTTTTACAATCATAAAAAACAATATAATTATTATACCGCGGAATTATATGCCAGCCTCTTTTTTACCAAAGGAGAAGTGTGCGGAGAAACCAATATCGTGAAGGGGGGGCACGATACCAAAGTGGACAATCCCGAAATGGAAAAACATATAGACCAATTGAAGAAATTGATCTTTAATCCCGGTCAGCCCGTTCCGGGCGTCCCGCTGATCAGCAGAAAAGTGGCCATTTTTGATGATAAAGTGGCGCCTATGTATAATTTCTCCATTACTTCCGCAGATTATGGCAAAGTTCCCTGCTATGTCTTCACCGCTCAGTCCAAACCGGAATACAGTAATAGCGTTGTTATTAATAAATTAGTCACTTATTTCAGCAAAGATGATCTGGAGATTATTTATCGCGACTATTCACTTTCCTATAATACGTTTATTTTCGACTTTAATGTAAATATGAGAGTACAAATGACTCATTTCGATAATCTGATGGTACCGGCAGTCCTCTTTTACAACGGTTCCTGGAAAGTACCTTTTCATAAAAGAGAACATGCAGTTTTTACGGCAAAGTTTTATGATTTCGCTTTAAATGGAAATTAATCGGGTATCGCGACCTGAAACCTCAAACCCGAAACCCCAAACCTCAGGCCCCATACCTCCTCCACCTCTCAATCACTTCCTTAAAGTTATCGGGTAATTCACTTTCAAAATACATTTCCTTTCGGGATTGGGGATGTATAAATCCTAATGACCTGGCATGCAAGGCATGGTAGGGCAGGATGGCAAAACAATTTTCTACGAACTGCTTGTATTTGCTGAAAACGGTTCCTTTTACGATATAATTTCCGCCATAGGTTTCATCGTTAAACAAAGGATGTCCCGCATGTTGCATGTGTACTCTGATCTGGTGTGTACGTCCTGTTTCCAGCCTGCATTCTATAAGCGTAACGTAATGAAACCTTTCCAACACTTTATAATGGGTAACCGCTTCCTTCCCATGTTCTCCTTCGGGATAAGCATCCATTTTTTTCCGGTACCGCTGATGGCGCCCCACGTGAGCAATAATAGTTCCCTCATCCTCTTCAAAATCTCCCCAAACCAAAGCCACATAACGGCGTTTAACTGTATGCTCAAAAAATTGCCTGGCCAGATCATTCATTGCTTTCTCACTTTTGGCAATCACTAATAACCCCGTTGTATTCTTGTCAATACGATGCACTAATCCAAATCGGGGAATTACGGGCTCGACGGCGTCATGACCCCGATTTCCCAAATACCAGGCAAGGCCATTCACTAAAGTCCCTGTATAATTGCCGCTGCCGGGATGCACCACCATGCCTGCGGGCTTATTCACCACCAAAACATCTTCGTCTTCATAAACAATCTGTAAAGGAATTTCTTCGGGAATGATCTCTGTTGTTTCCGGAGCTTTATACGTATAGATAGCAATATCATCCCCCGGCTTAATTTTATAATTTGATTTGACGGGATTATTATTTACCAGAACTAACCCTGCATCTGCCGCCTGCTGTACTTTATTACGGGTGGCATTTTCAATCCGGCCCGTCAGGAATTTGTCAATACGTAACGGTTCCTGCCTTCTGTCCACTTTTATGTTTAACCGTTCATACAGTTCCTCACTTTCTTCCGTATCCTGAACAGATGATATAGATTGCGCGCCTTTCATAGGAGCAAAAATAAAGGATTCAGCGCTAACCGCTTTATCAGCATCGGACAGAATATCCTTAGAAGGAAATTTACAATGCCGGTGTCATTTCCTTTTTATAGCTGTCGTGATGCACTTTGGATACAGCTCTTCCTGAAGGATCATTCAGGTTTTTGAAAGAAGCATCCCATGCCAGCGCTTCTGCCGTACTGCAGGCTACCGAGGGTACGGAAGGTACGCACAGTGCAGCGGAATCTGAAGGAAAATGCTCGTAGAAGAGAGTACGGTAATAATATTCTTCCTTATTCATCGGCGGATTGATGGGAAATTTTTCAGCCGCATGAATCAAGGCCTCATCACTCACCTTTTCGTCGGCAATTTGCTTTAACGTATCTATCCAGCTATACCCCACTCCATCAGAAAATTGCTCTTTTTGTCTCCATACGATATCTTCAGGTAAATAATCTTCAAAAGCTTTCCGCAGGATCCATTTTTCCATTTTACCATCTTTTGCCATCTTATCTTTCGGATTCAGACGCATGGCAATGTCCATAAATTCTTTATCTAAAAAAGGCACCCGTCCTTCCACACCCCATGAAGCCAATGATTTATTGGCACGCAGGCAATCATACAGATGCAGCTTGCTGAGCTTTCTTACGGTTTCTTCATGAAAATCTTTGGGGGTGGGCGCTTTATGAAAATATAAATACCCGCCGAATAATTCATCTGAACCTTCGCCTGAGAGTACCATTTTTATTCCCATGGATTTAATAACACGCGCCATCAGGTACATAGGCGTAGAAGCGCGCACCGTTGTCACATCATACGTCTCCAGATGGTAGATCACATCTGAGACGGCATCCAGTCCTTCCTGGATCGTGAAGTGAATCTCATGATGAATAGTCCCGATATGTTCTGCCGCCCTTCTGGCTGCCGCCAGATCAGGGGAGCCTTCCAATCCCACGGCAAATGAGTGCAATTGCGGGTACCAGGCCTGCTCCTGATCACCCGATTCAATACGCATGGCAGCAAATTTCTTTGTCACAGCCGCAATAATAGAAGAATCCAACCCACCCGAAAGCAATACACCATAAGGCACATCGGACATCAGTTGGCGATGAACGGCCTTTTCAAGTCCGACCCGTAAAGCAGCGATATCTGAATGATTATCCTTTACATAGTCATATTTTTCCCAGTCGCGCTTATACCATCTTTTGGGTGTGTTACTCTCTTTGCTGTATAAATAATGGCCGGGTAAAAATTCCTGGAATTTTATACAAACACCCTCCAGCGATTTTAATTCAGATGATATATAAAAGTTACCGGCCTCGTCCCAACCCATGTATAATGGTATAATGCCAATATGATCCCTGGCGATCAGGTAGGCATCTTTTTCCGCATCATATAAGGCAAAAGCATAAATCCCGTTCAGATCCTCCAAAAAATGAATGCCTTTTTTCTTGTATAAAGCCAGAATAATTTCACAATCTGAATGTGTTTGAAATTCATAATCAGGTGTCTGCTTTTGCAGTTCCTGATGATTATATATTTCGCCGTTTACCGTTAACACCAAACCTCCATCTTTACTTTTCAGAGGTTGTTTTCCTGAGGCAGGATCCACAATAGCCAGCCGCTCATGAGCCAGAATGGCTTTGTCACAACTGAATATACCTGACCAGTCCGGACCCCGGTGACGAACTTTTTTTGCCATTTTCAACACTTGCGGGCGTAACTTTGCCGCATCTGTCTTTAAATCAAAAACACCGATAATACCACACATAAAAACAAGTTTTTTGCTTTAATAATTCCTTGCAAAATTAAAATATGTTTAGATATTATCAAAAAATATTTGTTAAGCCTTAGATAATGATAACAAATTGGGGGGAATTAATTAAAAACAACGAACTTATAACAAACAATCGGAATGAGGTTGATCGCCAGCGGAGTTTCGGATTTTAGAACGTGTTGATTCTCAATATTATAATATCAGGGTACACGAATTCGCGGATTTAGCCATTTTTCCTTTATCTTTTGACTTTTATCATGTTATTTTGTTATTATGTGGACATCCTATTTAAATGGTTTCAAAGCATATTTACAATTAGAGCGGTCTTTATCTGAAAACTCTATTTCTGCATACCTGCATGATGTCACTTTATTGTCGGAATATCTTAATTCCAGCGGTGAAAAAAAGTCTCCGGAAAAAATCTCGGAAGAAGAGTTACAGCAATTTGTTTATGAAATTGCCATGTTAGGGATGACCACCACTTCTCAGGCAAGGATCATATCGGGGGTAAAAGCATTTTATAAATACTTGTTAATCGAAAATATGATAGATTATAATCCTGCAGAATTGCTGGATGCGCCGAAATTAAAACGAAAACTGCCTGAAGTGTTAACCTTTGAAGAAATAGAAAAGATTATAGCTGCTATTGATCTCAGCAAGCCGGATGGCGGACGGAATAAAGCCATTCTTGAAACGATGTACAGTTGCGGCCTGCGTGTCAGCGAGGTCATCAGCCTGCGCATTTCCAATATTTATCATGAAGCGGGTTTTATACGCATTATTGGCAAAGGTAATAAAGAGCGTTTAGTACCGGTCGGCACCATGGCGTTGAAATATATAGCTCTTTATCAAAAAGATATCCGGGTGCATTTACCTGTCAATCCTACATTTCCCGATATCCTTTTTCTAAATAAAAGAGGAAATCCTTTAAGCCGGGTGATGATCTTCTACATCATTAAAGCTTTGGCAGCCAAAGCTGGCATTACCAAAAATATATCTCCGCACACTTTTCGTCATTCCTTTGCTACCCATTTGATCGAAGGCGGAGCTGATCTGCGCGCTGTTCAACAAATGCTGGGGCATGAAAGCATCACTACTACAGAGATCTATACGCATATTGACAGGGAATATCTGAGAGATACTTTACAAAGGTTTCACCCGGGATACAGATGATGATTCTGTTTCAATGCTTACCTTTGCATTTGAAATTTTGCTTGTCATGCAAACATTCTTAAAATTTCAGAGAAGATGGCATTACACAACCGCGTATCATCCAAAGAGATGAAAGCCAGGATGCTGGCTGAGAGCTTCAAAAGGATTACCATTTCCTTTTATCAATATGCTGAGATAAAGGATCCTTCCCAATTCAGGGATGAGCTCTATGTCAACTTGGAAAAATTAAAGATTTTCGGAAGAATTTATGTGGCTCATGAAGGCATCAATGCACAGATAAGCGTGCCCGAATTCAATATGGACGCCTTTAAATATTATCTGGATACCATCCCTTTTTTAAAAAATATCCGGTTAAATATCGCTGTGGATAACGACGGTCAATCTTTCTGGTTGCTGAAAATAAAAGTCAGGGGAAAGATCGTGGCAGATGGTATTGATGATCCTACTTTTAATATGTTCCGTAAGGGGCAATATGTGGATGCAAAAGCATTTAATCAATTAACGGACGATAGAACTACGATTGTGGTGGATATGCGCAATCATTACGAATATGAAGTCGGGCATTTTGAAAACGCCATTGAAATACCTTCCGATACTTTCAGAGAACAACTACCTATGGCAGTGAATATGCTGAAGGATCAGAAAGATAAAAACATTGTAATGTATTGTACCGGAGGCATTCGTTGTGAAAAGGCCAGCGCGTGGATGAAGCACAACGGCTTTACACATGTATTTCATCTGGAAGGCGGCATTATCAATTATGTGCACCAGGCGGAAGGGGAACATTTACCGGTGAAATTCCATGGTAAAAACTTTGTATTTGATGAACGCCTGGGAGAAAAAGTCACGGACGAAATTATCAGCCGGTGTCATCAATGCGGCAAGCCCTGCGACAGACATGTGAACTGCAAAAATGAGGGCTGCCACCTGCTTTTCATTCAATGTGAGGAATGCGCAGGAAAGTTTAAGGGCTGTTGCAGTACAGATTGTATGCATGAATTGGAATTGCCGGAAGATGAAAGGATACAAATCCGCAAGGGGAGGCAGAACGGGCAAAAGATCTTTAATAAATCGAGAGACAGGATGAAGGATCTGCTGGAGAGATCATAAATATCTGAATCTCAATTAATGCCCTATGTTCAATATTAGAATAACTCCATTCATACTAGGAGGATAGATCTTTCATCGTATGTCCATCGCTTATCATCTCTATTTTATAGATAAAAGCAGGAGGAATATTAAAGAGGCAAAAACCAAGATGGCAATTACGAAAATATCTTTCTATTTTTTTATAATCAGAAAGCAGATATTGGTACTGAATGAAAGTACCCGACTTTTTTAACTTGGACCGGACATTTTTATAAATACTGTTTTTAAATTCATTCTTCAAATTAGCCAACGGCAAACTGGAAATAACCACATCAAAATAATCATCCTGAAGCGCACTCAGGTTTGAGACACTTTCTCCTTTCACGATCAGCCTGGCATCATCAATCCCTTCCAGCAAAGCTATCAATCTGGTGTTATTTTCATAAGAATAGAGAACAGAATTATCAGACATTTGGCTCAGAATTCCTTTGGTAATGACCCCACTACCTGCTCCTAATTCCAAAATATTAGTCTGCTTGCTGAAATCAATCCTTTTTATAATTTTCCGAACCAAAAATTGACTGCTGGGGACTATGCTGCCTACCTGCTTAAGGTTTTTTATGGCAGCGATAGTAAGATTCAAATCATTCATTCATTTTACTTAAAGTGGTAACGATATTATACAAATGTTCAGGCAGTAATCTGTGCCTCCATTTGCATCATTTTTTCAAAAGCCGATTCATATTCGGCATTCACTTTTTCCAACTGATCAGATACCCGTCTATATTCATTTTCAGTATTTAAAAACTTGTCTTTATCCGCATAAGTAGCCGGGTCCGCTAATGCAGTCTCCAGCATTGATTTTTCTTCTTTGATTCTATTTAAAGATGTCTCTAACTGTTCAAACTTCTTTTTCTGTTTGGCCAATACCTTTTGGGCTTCTTTATTGATCACTTTCTTTCCATTGGAAGAGGCAGGTTCCTGCTCCGAATATATTTCCTCCCTTTTCTCCTTTTCTATCTCTATATCCTTATTATTCTGAAGAATATCATTTCTATCAGTCATCCTTTTTTTCCATTCTTCCCATTCTTCATAAGTGCCGGTGAATTCTTTGATCTGGTGATCTGTAATTTCCCAGATTTTATTGGCTGTTTTACTGACAAAATAACGATCATGTGAAACCAGCACGTAGCTGCCTGTATATTGATTCAGCGCATCTATCAGCATTTCAACCGAATTAATATCCAGATGATTGGTCGGCTCATCCAATAATAAGAAATTTGCTTTGCTGATAATCGTTTTTGCCAACGCCACGCGTGCTTTTTCACCACCTGACAGTACCCTTATTTTCTTAAACACATCATCACCTGAAAAGAGAAAACAACCCAACAAGGTTCTCAATTCCTGTTCCGTATAACTGCTGCCGCAATGTTGCAATTCGGTGACTAAATCATTATTTAAATTCAGTGCTTCCAATTGATGCTGGGCATAAAAGCTGGTCTGCACATTGTGCCCCGGAACCCTTTCTCCCTGGAATTTCCCGGTGCCTGCTATAATACGCAGCAAAGTGGATTTTCCTTTCCCATTTGCTCCTATGAGCGCTATCTTATCTCCCCGGTTGATCTCTGCATCAGCATGATCTAAAATAATATGCTCTCCAAATTGTTTGTGTACATCCTTCAGTGTGCATAATATTTTCCCCGGTACAGTACTAATATTAAATCTTATCCTGATTTTATCCGGACCACCATCCACCTCTTCAATCCTGTCTAATTTTTCCAATCGTTTCATGGCGCTTTGCGCCTGCGCCGCTTTAGTGGCTTTGGCACGGAAACGTTCTATAAATCTTTCCTGTTGTCGGATATATTCCTGTTGATTTTCATAAGCCCGTTGCTGCTGCTCCAACCGCAAAGCCTTTTCCGACTGATAAAAGGAATAGTTTCCCGAATATTGAATAAGTTGTTGTTGATAAACTTCTACAATTTTAGTGACCATCCTGTCAAGAAAATAACGATCATGAGAAGTGATGATAACGGTTCCCCGGTAACGTTGTAAATATCTTTCCAGCCATTCAATTGAAGGCAAATCCAAATGGTTGGTAGGCTCGTCCAGCATCAGCACCTCCGGTTGCTGAAGCATCATGCGTGCGAGCAATACACGCATGCGCCAGCCTCCGGAAAATTCGTTATATGGCCGTTGTAAATCGCTCGTGCTGAATCCTAAGCCTTCCAGCAATGCTTCCGTACGATGCTGAATATTATACCCATCCAATGCTTCATACTCATGTAACTTTTCACTGTATTCCATCAATAATTTTTCATCCTGCGAATGACTAAGTCTTTCTGTAATAGCCTCCATTTCCTTTTCCAGTCTCAGGGCTTTTTCAAAGGCAGTCATCGCTACATGCAAAATAGACTCATTGCTTTCAAAACTCAGCAAATCCTGATTGAAAAACCCTACAGACACACTACCTGCCCGTTCCACACTGCCCTCAGAAACAGCATATTCCTGATTGATAATACGCAGTAAAGTGGATTTTCCGGCACCATTTACACCAATCAAACCGATCCGTTCATTGGGCATAATATGCCAGGAAGCGTCCTTAAAAATTGTATGAGCGCCAAATTCAAATGTGATATGGTTTAAAGCTATCAGCATAAAAAGAGGTCAATAGTGAATTATCAATGGTCAATCATCATTACCGAATCAGAAATAGTTCATCCCTGAGCCACAGCCCACTGCAAAGTCTTGCTCCAAAACGATCCAATCAAGACAGCCAAAGTCATAAAGGCTGCAAAGGTACGATTTTCAGGATGGAAATCTTATCTTTGCACCAAAGCAACCTTATGAAAAAGTTAATGTTTGCGTTATCGGTATCGGGCTCATTTGCATTTTTAGTCTCCTGCCATTCTTCCCAACAAAAAAATCAGGCCGGAGACAATACCGCCGATACTACGCTGGTAAAAATGAATGTAAAAGTTTCGGATACATTATCCGCCCGGGTAAATACTTTTCTGAATACCTATTATCAGTTGAAGGATGCTTTTGTAAAGTCAGATACTACGGCTGCTGATGAAGCTGCGGGTAACCTCCTTCAAAATGCGCAGGCCATTTCTCTGAATGAACTGCAATCAGACACAGCCCGGTACAATAAGGCTCATGAATCTTTAGTTAGCCTGAGCGGAGAAATAGCAGGATTATTGGGAGAAAAGACCATCCTTGGCAAACGCCGTGAATTTCAAATGATCTCTGATATTACTTATGACCTTATCACATCTACCGGATTAAAAGGCCAGAAAGTGTATCGTGATTTTTGTCCGATGTTCAACGACGGCAACGGCGCTTACTGGCTAAGCAGCATTCAACGGATCAACAATCCATATTACGGAGATGAAATGCTGGGTTGCGGAGAAATCAGCAAAACGCTGCAGTTTTAATTTTTTAGGCATGTTCTAAAATAAAACCTGCTACTTCAATTTCATATTATTATTATTTATTCTTTTCTCGTTTGTCCCTTCTTAACTTTGCACCTTATGTACGTTGTGGTTAAAAGGTTTTTTTTAAAGAATTTATATAAGTACATCGGGTTAGTTGGTGTTACTATCCTGCTTTCTGCTTTCAGCAATTTGCTTTTCGCACAAACCCGTTTTACCATCAATGGCTACGTGCGTGATTCTGCCAATGGCGAATCATTAATAGGAGCCAGTGTAGCTATAAACGGGATGAATGAAGGGGTAACCACCAATACTTTCGGGTTTTACTCTATTTCACTTCCGGCGGGGAATTACACGATTACATTTTCTTACCTGGGATATGAAAGCCTGGAGCAGACAATTTCTTTAAGCCATAATCTGACTTTAAATATCCAGTTGCATACGAAACCATTAGCAGGCAAAGAAGTGGTGATATCTTCACAGCGAAAGGATGAAAATGTAACCGCTACTGAAATGGGGAAAATTGATCTGTCTGTGAAGAAAATAAAAGAGTTGCCTGCATTATTCGGTGAAGTGGATATCCTGAAAGCATTACAGCTATTACCGGGAGTGCAATCAAATGAAGGCACTGCAGGGCTTTATATCAGAGGGGGGAGTCCGGACCAGAACCTGATTTTATTGGACGACGCCCCGGTTTATAATCCCGGACATTTATTCGGCTTTTTTTCCGTATTCAACAGCGATGCCATTAATGATGTCACTTTAATAAAGGGCGGTATGCCTGCCAATTACGGCGGGAGATTATCTTCTGTGGTTGACGTGAATATGAAAGAAGGGAATAATAAATCTTTTCACGGCGAAGGCGGCATCGGGTTAATTGCATCCAGGCTTTCCATTGAAGGCCCAATCAAAAAAAATAAATCTTCCTACATCATTTCCGCCAGGCGCACTTATGCGGATCTGTTAACTAAGCCTTTCGTCCCTAAAAGCAGTTCCTTTCACGGGTCCGGTTATTATTTTTATGATTTAAATGCCAAAGCCAATTACATTTTTTCGGATAAAAACCGGCTTTATCTGAGCGGTTATTTTGGAAGGGATGTTTTTAATTTCACCAGCAGTGAAAGGTCATTCTCTACCAATATCCCCTGGGGCAATGCCACAGCCACTTTGCGGTGGAATCATTTATTCGGACCAAAGCTTTTCTCCAATACCATGCTGCTGTACAATGATTATAATTTTGACTTTAACGCCACACAAAATAACCTTACCATCGGCTTGCATTCAGGCATCCGGGATGAAAGCATTCGCAGCGACCTTGACTATTTTGCCAGTCCGAAACATCAGATAAAATTTGGGGGACAATATACCTACCATACTTTTACTCCCTCTACACTTTCAGGTAATTCAGGAAATAACTCCTTTAATCCCGAAAATCCTTTTGTAAAAAGAGCCAATGAAGGCGCAGTGTATTTTTTAGATAACTGGACTGTGAGCAAGAGGATAAAAGTAAACGCCGGAGTGCGTTACAGCATTTTTGTGCAGACAGGCCCATACAAAATATACCGGGAGGATAATGAAGGCAATAAAATTGACAGTACAGTTTACAAATCATTTCAACCTGTCAAAATTTATTCAGGGTTGGCACCCAGGCTGATAGCACGTTATGAATTAAATACGAACAGTTCTTTGAAAGCCTCTGTCACCAGGAATTACCAATATGTTCATTTAGTCAGCAGCAATACAACTACATTACCTACTGACCTTTGGGTTCCGAGCACCTACAAGGTGAAACCGGAAATGGTATGGCAATATTCATTAGGGTACTTCAGAAATTTTAGAGAAAACGAATTTGAGACTTCCTTAGAAGTCTATTATAAAAGCTTACAGAATCAAATTGAATTTGCTGAAGGCTACATCCCCTCTTTAGCCGATCCGGAAAATTCTTTCGTATTCGGTAAAGGATGGGCTTATGGTGCGGAGCTATTTGTGCATAAACAAAGGGGGAGGCTTACAGGCTGGGTGGGCTATACCTTATCCTGGGTATGGCGCCAATTTCCGGCCTTGAATAACGGACAACAATATCCTTCCCGGTTTGACCGGAGAAACGATATTGATGTAGTGGTCGCATACCGGCTTAGTGATAAATGGACCCTTGCAGGAGATTTTGTATTCAATACCGGTAACCCTGTCACTCTTCCCGAAAGATTCTATTTTATGGAAGGAGTGCTATCGGAGCAATACAGCCGGTTAAATGCTTATCGCATGAAACCATATAACCGGCTTGATCTTTCCGCTACTTATCGGCCCACACCCAAACCCAACAGGAAGTTTTCCCACAGTTGGTCATTTTCCGTTTACAACGCTTACAGCCGTTTAAATCCTTATTTCATTTATTTTAACCAGCAGGGAGATTATCTGAACGGCACCTTAAAAATACAGGCCAAAAAGGTGGCGCTGTTTCCCGTGATACCTTCAGTTACGTGGAATTTTAAGTTTTAGGCATACCAATTTTTCTTACTTTCGCACCTTATGAAAATGATACATATTACCCTTCCGGACGGCACGGTAAAAGAATATAACGAAGGGGTTACGGGTTTGGATATTGCACATTCTATCAGCCAGGGGCTGGCGCGCAAAGTGTTGGCAGCTAAAGTAAACGGAAAGGTTTGGGACGCTACCCGTCCGATCCATGACGATGCGGAAGTAAAATTACTGACCTGGGACGATGCAGAAGGAAAATCTACTTTCTGGCATTCTTCAGCCCATCTGATGGCAGAAGCATTAGAATCTGAATATCCGGGCGTAAAGTTCGGGATCGGGCCTGCCATTGAAAACGGATTTTATTATGATATTGATTTGGGTGACCGGCAAATTACCGATGAGGAATTAGTGAAGTTAGAGGCAAAAATGAAGATGCTTGCTCAGGGAAAAAATCCTTACATCAGGAAGGATGTCTCCAAAAAAGAGGCCATTGATTATTTTCAAAAGAAAGGTGATGAATATAAGCTGGAATTAATAGACGGGTTAAAAGACGGCGAAATAACTTTTTATACCCAGGGACATTTCACCGACCTCTGCCGCGGCCCGCATATTCCGGATACGGGTTTTATTAAAGCCATCAAACTCACTAACATAGCCGGGGCCTACTGGCGTGGTGACGAACACAATAAGATGCTCACCCGCATTTACGGAATCACGTTTCCCCAGCAAAAAGAATTGGAGGAATATTTAACGATGCTGGAGGAAGCTAAAAAGCGAGATCACCGTAAGCTGGGAAAGGAACTTGAGCTATTCACTTTTTCGGAAAAAGTGGGCGCCGGACTTCCTTTATGGCTGCCCAAAGGCGCACAACTGCGTGAAAAATTACAACAGTTCCTGCAACGAAAGCAAGTG
Source organism: Chitinophagaceae bacterium (assembly GCA_004322015.1). Classification (GTDB taxonomy): domain Bacteria; phylum Bacteroidota; class Bacteroidia; order Chitinophagales; family Chitinophagaceae; genus FW021-bin31. The sequence goes on along the minus strand of SCQT01000131.1, from coordinate 35,567 downwards.
GAGGCAGGGTATCTTCCTGTCATTACCCCGCATATCGGGAACATCAATCTTTATATTACTTCGGGGCATTACGAAAAGTACGGAAAAGATAGCTTTCATCCTATCACCACCCCGCAGGAAGGAGAAGCTTTTCTGCTGAAGCCGATGAATTGTCCGCATCATTGTGAAATTTATAAATCATCGCCGCATTCTTACAAAGACCTTCCGGTCCGGCTGGCGGAATTCGGCACGGTGTATCGTTATGAGCAAAGCGGCGAACTGCACGGATTGACACGGGTACGCGGATTTACACAAGACGACGCACATCTGTTCTGCCGCCCTGATCAGGTGAAAGAAGAATTCATTAAAGTGATTGATTTAGTGTTATATGTGTTCAGTGTATTTCACTTCACAGATTATACGGCGCAGATATCCCTTCGCGATAAGGAGGATAGAACTAAATATATAGGATCAGATGAAAACTGGAATCTGGCGGAACAGGCCATTATTGAAGCGGTCAGGGAAAAAGGGTTAAAATCTGTCACTATAGAATACGGTGAAGCCGCTTTTTACGGGCCTAAGCTCGATTTTATGGTAAAAGATGCGATCGGGAGAAAATGGCAGTTAGGAACTATTCAGGTTGATTATAACCTGCCTGAGCGGTTTGAGTTGGAGTATATAGGCTCCGATAACCAGAAACATCGTCCGGTAATGATCCACCGGGCGCCCTTCGGCTCTCTGGAAAGGTTCGTAGCTGTTTTGATAGAGCATTGTGCGGGGAATTTCCCCCTTTGGCTGACCCCTGTTCAGGTAAAAGTGCTGCCCATCAGTGATAAATCCATGGAATATGCGAAAAAAATATTTCAATTATTAAAAAATACTGAAATTCGTGCTGAAATAGACGAGAGAAACGAGAAGATTGGTAAAAAAATCCGGGAGGCGGAACTGATGAAAATTCCATACATGATCGTGATCGGCGAAAAAGAAGCAGAAGAAAATAAACTGTCGGTGCGGAAACGCCTGCATGGAGATCTCGGCAAAATGGATCCGGAACATTTTTTAAAAATACTTCAGGAGGAAGTGGATAGTAAAAAAATGTTTGAATAATTACATGGTTTTATGGTTTTATGGCTTTATGGTCTCGAAAATTCGTAGAGGCTTCCTTGTGAATAAAAAAAGATAATTTAAATAAAACAATGTAGCAATATAACAAAGAAACAATATTTCTTAACTAATAAATACTGAATGCAGAGAAGACCAAATTTTACCCGGGGTCCCCGGAGAATACATGAGCCTGAACATCGTATCAATGATCGTATCAGGGCACCAAAAGTAAGAGTGGTAGGAGAACGCATCGAAAGCGATGTATATCCTATTCAGGAAGCGCTAAGAATGGCTGAAGAAGCCGGACTTGATCTGGTAGAAATTTCGCCTAACGCAGATCCTCCCGTATGCAGGATTGTTGATTATAACAAATTCCTGTACGAGAAAAAGAAAAGGGAAAAAGAAATTAAAGCCCGGTCTGCTAAATCAGAGGTGAAAGAGATCCGCTTCACTCCTAACACCGATGACCACGACTTCGATTTTAAATCCAGGCATGCAGAAAAATTCCTGAAGGATGGGAATAAAGTGAAGGCTTATGTCCAGTTTCGTGGACGCGCCATTGTGTTTAAAGACCGGGGAGAACTATTATTGCTGAAATTTGCCGAACGTCTGGCTGAATTTGGCCAATTGGAAAGCATGCCCAAAATGGAAGGGAAACGTATGTTGGCTATTTTTGCACCGAAGACCATTAAGAAAAAGTAGGACATCCCTTCTTAACAGTTCAAAAAAATATCACCCCTTTATTTTGCGGTGAATAGGAAGTTCAGGATTTAGATCCGGCAGAGAAAACGGATGGTGCTGAACTGTACGTTATTGCGGAAGATAATGATGGTTTTATGGCTTTATGGCTCTATGACGTTATAGTTTGTGTATCTGGGGGAGGGGCAGACGGGAATCAATGACCGGCACTATCTGATCAAAGTAATCGTTCCCTGCTGAGAAATGGATTTTTCATCTCTGACCCTTACATAATGCACTGACCAAACATAGGCGCCGACAGGCAACAGATGCCCGTTATAAGTACCATCCCATCCGGTAGAGGGGTTAGTACTTTGATACACCTGATTTCCCCAGCGATCAAATATTCTTAACTGATATTGTAATATCCGGAGAAGTACCTTCGGTTTGAAAACATCATTCATTCCATCTCCATTAGGACTAAACGCTGTCGGGAAAAGTAACCGGTTTGCACATTCTTCCGTATTGACGTGAACCGTGCCGGTTGCAGTCCCGCACTGGTTCCTGACGACAACCGAATAAGTGCCCGACTCTGAAACCTGATAAACCGTATCGGCCGATCCATCCTGCCATAGATAACTGTCAGCCTGGGGAATGGCCACATTTAAAACATAAGGCTCCCCTATACAAATAGTTGTGTCATTCCCCAAATTGACGACCGGCCTCAAAATTTCCCTGAGGGTAACGCTATCTGACTTCGTGCAAGCACCTTTACTGACGGTTACTTTGTAAAAACCGGATGTATCTGCGTTAATGGCAGGAATTTGTTGCCCTGAATTCCATAGATAGGCGGCGTCATTATTAAATGCATTTAAGGTGACCGCATTGCCCTGGCAAAAGACGGAATCCTGGTGGATGGAAACAAGGAGATCGTCCGCTTGTATCACTACTGTTTTTTGCGCTTCACTGGTGCATCCCCCGTTTGTGGTTAACCTCAGTTGGTAGATTCCTCCCTGATTAATTGAAGCCGGATTAAAAACGAGCGAATCCAGTGTACTGGTAAAGCCATTTGGACCTGTCCACAGATATCCGGCTGCGGGGGGGGCAGTTAAATAAAAAAATGTACCCTGACAAACAGAGTCTTTACCTTCGATAGAAAAGGCCTGGGGCGTCCACACATGAAGAGGGATGGCCTTCGAAGCTATCCTGCAATGAGGTGAAGTAATATTTCCCTGCTCAGCCACCAGGATCCTGTACCAACCTGAATCGGCTTCTTTGGCATCCGATATCCTCAAAGAAGTTGCAGTCGCCCCAGGTATATCCTGCCAATTGAGGGTATCTTTACCAAACTGCCATTGATATTGAGGATTCTTATAATAACCTGCGGGAATCCCCGCGTTAAAAGAAACCTGATCTCCCACACAGGCATCCTCTGATTGCTGGTAAGTTCCTGCCATACCAATATTAATTGGTGGCCCGCATAAAGAAAAAGTGATATCGTCCATAGCCAGATCATTTCCAGCACCGCCCGTCTGATTATTAAACATTTGTAAAAGCACGGACGACTCTCCTGCAGGAAGCTTAAAATGAATACCATATTGCACCCAGGTCAGCGTGCTGTAACGGCTTAGAATCCCGGTGGTTGTATCGGCAATGATACTGCTGTCCACCACACTTCTGATCACAAAACGAATATCAGGATCTAAAGGATCCGAAGAGCCTGCACGCAGGAGATTAGCGATCCAGGCAGAAAAATAAAAAGAACTCCCCTGGCAAAGCCGGTCAATCCTGGTTTGGTAAAATAATCCCGGATCATAGCTCGCGTTAATAACCATCATATATCCATTTCCTGTGTGGTCTGTTCCCGAAAGCCAGTGTGAGAAAGTATGGGGTATTGTTTTCCTGATGCCATAATCTCCGTCATTAATTTGACCTGTAGTGTAAATATAAGAGGTTACGCTGTCAGGTAAAGGAATCCCAATATCCGGAGATGATGCATCACCTCCGAAATCCTGCTTATAAAGCTCATAACCGGTGCATACCTGAGCACAAACCGGCGCCAGATTTATAATGGTATATCCCAGACAGGCAACCGATAATCCTATAATTTTTCTACATAGCCTTTTCAATGGGCAGAAGAATTAAAATACCACTCAAAAATAAACATAAACTTCCTGTATTGTGAATATTACGGAAAAGGAGATTTGAAAAATTATAATATTCTCAGGATTTTTCATTTAAAAGTTCGGAAATAACTTTATCTTTATAGTGACATACAGTCTATAATCACTTGCGCATCATTTATGGATTCCTTGCTGCTCAGTAAACAATACGGACTCATTCATCGTCATGTCTTACAAATGCTGGGGGAAAAGTTATCTTCCCAACTCACTTATCACTGTGTGGAACATACTATTGATGTACTGGGTCAGGCGATCAGGATAGCAGGAGAAGAAGATATAACTGACGAACAGGATATGTTTGTTCTTAAAGTGGCGACTTTGTATCATGACAGCGGATTTATCGCCACTTACAAAGGACACGAAGAAAAGAGTTGGGAACTTGCAGAAAAAGAATTACCCCAATTTGGGGTCACCCCTGAACAATTAAACAGAATCCATGGATTAATAGCTGCTACTCATATTCCTCAAACGCCAATGAATCACCTGGAACAGGTGATCTGCGATGCAGATCTTGATTATTTAGGCAGGGAGGATTTTATCCCTATTGCCAATTTACTTTATCAGGAATTATTGACCCTGAAAATGATAAAGAATGAAAAGGAATGGAATCGTATTCAGGTCCGATTTTTATCATCACATCATTATTTTACTGTCAGTTCGGTCAAATTAAGAAGTGAAAAAGAAGCTGTCCATCTGGCGGCATTGGAAAAGATCGTTAGGGCGTATCCTGCACTTTAACCCGTGCGTTTAATAAAGTATTCTGCTCGTCTAGCGCACGCAGCCGCCCGGAAAGTGTTTTTAATATTCCTTTCAATACATTGATATTATCCGCCAATATTTCATAAAACGGTTCCTGATCCAATTTTAACAATAAGCAATCCTCTGCACAGACCGCCCCCGCAGAGCGGTTTTCTTCATCCAATAAGGATAATTCTCCAAATATATCGTTTTCTTCCAGAACTGCCAATATGTGATCACCGTCATGAATATTAACCTTACCGCTTTGTATAATGTACATACATTTCCCTAGCTCTCCCTTCCTGAAAATTATAGCCCCTGCATCCATCTGCACTTCCTCCGCAATGGCGGCCGTATCTATTAAATCAGGTTCAGGGGTTTCCCTGAATATGGGTGTGGATTTTAACAACAATACCTTTTCAATTAGCAACATATCAGTTAAATGTTTTGCCTCTATCCGTAAGTTTTAAAAAAGAGAACAATAAATTATAATCCGATCCTCAAAATATCAAAATAATACTTTTTCAAAAATAAATAAATTACAGTTATCAAGAATACGTCATCGAAAAAATTAATATCCGTTGTTTAAATTAAGATTTGAAACAGCATTGTGATTGACCCTCGATTTTTTACACCGGTTCGTGCAAAATAACATACTGCATGGTTTCTTCCACAATAGGGTCAGATTCAATCAGGGACAAATGTTTTAACAAGAGAAACATAGATTTATCTTTAAGCTTTGGAATAGAAGCTATAGCAACAGATCTGGTCCATGAATTAAAGCTGCCTGAAGCAGATTGCAGGATAGCTCCTATGATAGCCTGAATATTGATGCGTTCTTTGGGTTGTTTGACTTTTGCACCGGGATGCAAGCTTTCTTCTATCAATGTATTCAGCCGTTTAAAAATATTCCTCGGGATCATCATTTCCAGCATTTCCAAGGCGTTGAAAATTTTGCGACGATCATTTGTCGTCACCGCATGTAACGCATCACTCATCTTGCTTCTCTCGTATAAAAATCCCAATATCTTCAATATATTATTGATCCGTATGCCTAATTCCATTTGCAAGGCATGATAGAGTTCGGGATGATGTTTTCCGGCATGAAGATGATATATAAAACCCAAGGTTTCCTCCGATCTTTGCAGCTCTTCATTAATGATCTGCAGCAACAAATTCCTTTTGACAGGTGGAGCCGAAAATCTTATTTTCCATAATTGTTCTAAAATAATAGTCCTGAATGAAGGAACATCTGTCAATTTGCAAATTAAAAAATCTGCTGCTTTATCATTTGCAATACCTCCCGCAATCGCAATAAACTGAGGCAATAGTTCAGTGGATTCCTTTATACTCCCGCCATAATTTTCCAATACTTTATCACCATATGCTATCAGCGCTGAAACAGCTTCACTGTGCGTCTCTCTTTGCCTCAGCTTCGTGAACAATATCGGAATAACCGCATCACAATGAATAACTCCGGCCGCGGTAATAGCTTGTTTTTGCACTTGTATATCCGTATCATTTAAAAGATCTGCCAGTACTTTATGAAATTTAACCTCACCCGTATCCTTAATAATCCTGGCAGCAGCGGCCCGGTCAGAAGCCTCAGCAGAACGGGCCAGTTGCAGCAATCGCTGACCTGCCAGCACAAATAGTTCCAGATCGTTGCTTTTCAGCATTCCCGCTATGGCTGCCAGCCGACAAGGTTCATCCTCATTGTCCATGAAAGGTCCTAAGGCAGACAAATCGTCCTCATTTAATAAACTTATTGCCTGGATACACTCCGGCCGGATCCGGGTTTCTCCTTTTTGCAATAACTGTTTCACAGCGTCTAAAGCCGGCCTGTATTTTTTTTCAGCTATTCTTGCAAGTGCATATTTTAAGATCAACGGATCCTTCTTTTTCAATTGTGCGGCCAATAATTTGCCGATATTTTCATGATCCTCCCTTTCCAATAAATCCAGGGCGGTGATCACTTCCAGGGGTTTCTTACTTTCCGTCTTTTGCACCAGGAGATCCCTGATGGACCTGTCCTGAAGATATAATTCATTCCCTCTGAAAAAGCCGCCTTTGATAGCCTCAAACAGCGTTTTTAAATATTCCTTTTTCACTAAAAAAATACTCAGGATCCACACTGCAAGAATCCATGTAAGCACAGAGCAGAAGACGGCGAGGGACAGATAAGCAGTATGCCATAAATACCATATCAACCAGCCGCCCGTCAGTATCATAGCTGTCCCCAGCATATACCCTTTCGCGATCACATGACCTTTCAAGCGCAGAGATTGTTTTAAAGGTTGAAATAAAACAAGGAACACAGGTTCCTGAATAAGAGACTTCAGGATTTCAGTCATCAACGCCATGATACCCACTAAATAGATAAAAGGTTCTAAGGTATTATCCGCTTTAATAATGGAGAAAATAATGACGATTAAAATCAGTAAGCTCACAGGTGACAACAACAAGGACCACACCAATCCCATACGGGCAATGATCCGGCTACTTAACGTAAATTTTAGTATAATTGCCAGTATTCTGCCGGCTGCGAAGAATATACCCAGGAAAGAGGCCAGGGCAATATCAGTGCGGTATTTTACCTGTGCCTCTGCAAGAAAAGTAAAATCAATTAATATGATGGCCGTAAAAGTAATTAAAGAGAGGATGGAAATAGCCATAATTAAATCAGACCCGAAAACCTTTTTTACCTTTCTCACATTACTATTGACAAAACGATTGATCTTATGTTCTTCCTGTTCTCTGTTAAGTAAAGCCACCTGTCTCATATTAAACATTTTCCATGCAAAAGGTATGGCAATGATAAAGGCAAGAATTGCCAGCCAAATGGTATTATTTAACCCGATGTACTTTCCTGTTAATGGCACTAACAAATAGCCCAATAATTTAGCAGGCAGATCCCCGGCGCCGATAATGGTAAACAATCGCTTACTTTCCCTCACATTAAACAGCATGGCGGCTACTCCCCAAAAGATCAGAGCAGTAAGTAAATATATAATGTTATAACCTATCAGGAGTATATACGGCATCCACCCGAGCTCAGGGAACATAAACCCGATGCGAATCAATAAGGTGAGCACAATACTGAATATGATGACAGTAAACAGAAGTCTCTTTGTAGAGATCTTATGTTCTATTCGGCTGTAAATCCGGTTGAACAAAAGAAGGAAAATTCCGGCGATGAGAAATGCTTTAGGTAATTCAATAATATGATATTGCGAAAGAAAGATAGCATCGGCAGAAATAAAAAGAAAAGATGTCCCGATTACAAGGAAAAACTGTACGATAAACATTTGCCTTACCAGCTTCCATTCGTATGACCTGATATTTAATAATCTTAACAGCGCCTGTGACATCTCATTTTATTTTTTAGCTTAAAACACCCTGGGGAATATTTTCAACAAAATACATGTCAATCTGTCCCTTATTTTTTGCAGCAATCTTTCCACGATAGGTGCAAGGATAAGTCTGCTTTATTAAATCATAAGTGCTGCCGGAAATATTAATCCTGCCAGTCTCTCCCCTCTCCTGTAGCCTGGCTGCAGTATTAACGGTATCCCCCCAAATATCATAAGCAAATTTCTTAATCCCTACCACGCCGGCCACCAGGGGGCCCGTATTGATGCCAATCCGTATATTGAAAACAACATTTCTCCTGAAATTTCTTTTTTCATTTAACTCATCTAATGCTTTCAGAAAATCAAAGGCCACCTGGATCATGATCAAGGCGTTGTCCGTAGTAGGAATAGGTAATCCTGCCGCACAGATATAGGCATCTCCCACTGTTTTAATCTTTTCTATTCCGTATCTTTCTATAATCCGATCAAAGGTTTCAAAATATTCGGCTATTGCTGAAACTAATTCTTCCGGTGTCAGTTTCTCTCCTATACTGGTAAAGTTTACAAAATCAGAAAACATCACAGTAGCCATATCATAGCTATGTGCACTGGTTTTGCCCGTCTGCTTTAATTCATTGGATATCTCTTCCGGAAGAATATTTAGTAACAAGGTCTCCGATTTCTCCTTCTCTATTTCTATTAATTTATTCTGCTCTTCCAATTTTCCCAGAGCGGCATTCTTAGCATTATCAAATATCACGACAAACACAAAGAGCAAAACGGCTAATCCAGGGAATGAAAATGTTTCAAATACGGGGACAAATTTCTTCTCCATAGCCATTGGGAATTGATATCCGTAAATGGTGGCTATGCCAAAAGCACAAAGTATCCCCAATGTAATGATCAGCCAGATGACAGCAGCTTTCCTGTTAATGCACAATAGAGCAATAACAGGTAAAACAGCCAGAAAGACCGGGTTTTCCGGGCACCGTACCAATCCGCCGGTAGTCAGCATCAACCATACCATAAGGCCGCAGGTGCCGGCTAAATAAACATTTACCAAAATAACCAGTCTGACTCCTTTTTTCATTAGAAAAGGATAGGCTACGCATAAAACGACTGTAATGTAAATGGGTACAAAAGCTACATCATAGTGAATCAGATAGGAGAGGGGAAAAAAGACAGCAGCATATAAAGCAGTAACGAAAGAAATCATAATAAACATCTTATACCTGTAAAGTCTGTTATTATTTTTAAAAGCCCTTACAGGTAAAAAATAATCCTGAACGCTGTTAATGCGCTTTTTCACGCAAGGTAATTTTTACTTTATATAACAAATAAATATACGAGATGTCAAAAATTGCGGTAAAGACATATAAAGATGTCAGAAAGTTATTGTCCGGATATTTAGTAAAAAACATAATGCTGATGAGTCCTGTACCAAGAAATTTTGCCCAGGCCGTCACTAATGAATTACCTTCATAACCGGGAATAAAAACCAGATAGATAAAACAAACAGACATGACCAAATTGATCATATACCCTGCCAGGGGCGCCATCGGCAGATCATACCTGTGAATAAAAAAGAATTGGGTAAAAAAGCCGGCTAAAAGCCCCAATATCAGGAATGATGTCAGATTTTTAAGAATATAGTTAATTCTGATCTGCTTGTATCCATATTTAAACATGGAAATAACAATAAAGATATCCAGTATCATCCACGCCCAGTAAGCCATGACCAAAACATTACCCATATCAGGAACGAAAGTGAATGAAGTGGTCACCTCAAAGCCAAAATTAAGGCAAATAGCTATTAAAGGAATATTGAGTGTGCGTTTTTTTGTAATACTTTTGATCGTATCAACATAAACTCCCACCCATAACAGAGCGCCTGTAAGGAATAAAACTATCTGGTAAGGCGCATAGTTACCGGTATCAAACCAAGGATGCGGTGATCTGAAATATTCGAAAATGGTCATATCAGAAAAGAAGATTTTAATATTTCATGGAATGATCCCATCCACCATCTTAATGTCCATTGGACTCAAAAGCATTTGTTCAATCTTACACCTTATCACTAAACCAATACATTCTGCCGCAGTCCTTCGACAAAATACATATCAATCTGCCCCTTATTTTTTGCTTCTATTTTGCCACGATAAGTACAGGGAAATATTTGTTTAATCAGATCATAGGTACTGCCTGAAATATTGATCCTCCCCGCTTCGCCTTTCTCCTGAAGTCTGGCCGCCGTATTGACCGTATCTCCCCAAATATCATAGGCAAACTTTTTAATACCTACTACTCCTGCGACTAAAGGACCGGTATTGATACCAATCCGAATGTTGAAAACGACATGTCCCCTGATATGCCTTTTTTCATTCAATTCTTCCATAGCCTTTAAAAAATCAAAAGCTACCCGAATCATAATAAGTGCATTATCGGTGGTGGGGATAGGCAATCCCGATGCGCAGATATAGGCGTCGCCTACCGTTTTAATTTTCTCTATCCCATATCTTTCTATAATATGATCGAAGGTCTCAAAATACTCTGCAATGGCAGAAACTAATTCTTCAGGTGTCAGCTTTTCTCCTATACTGGTAAAATTTACAAAATCAGAGAACATCACGGTAGCCATATCATAACTGTGCGCCCTGGTTTTGCCGGTTTGTTTCAATTCGTTGGAAATCTCTTCCGGCAGAATATTTAATAATAACATTTCAGATTTCTGTTTTTCAGCCACGATCATCTTATTCCGTTCTGCAAGCTTATTCAATGCCGCATTTTTACCATTTTCAAAAACGAGTGAAAGGATAAAAATAAGCTGGATGATGCCGATAAAACATAATAGAAAAAAAACCGTTTTTCTGTTTAAATCATAATCATCCGGAAAAGGAAAGTGAAAATAACTCATGATGCAAAAAGCAACTGCGCATAGCGTGTTTACCGACATCCAGAAAAAACCACTGGGTTTCCCGGCAAGCAGTAATGCCACAATAGGTGAAGAAGCAAGAAAAGGGATCACCGGAGAATACATCCCACCGGAAAAGTAGATGGATACATTAATATCTATGACACCGGCAAGGATATAGAGATTGGATGCAGTCGTTTTGTTCATTCCATTCCGGATCATAAAGAGTACGGGAAGGAACCACAGCATGACCAAAGCATGTACTAATATAGCTATGGGGAACCTGATAATCCAGCATAATACTAAATATTCCAGCAAGAAAAGAAAAGTAATGATGATAGTAGAAATAATAAGCTTATACTTTCTTAAATCTTCCGGATCCCTGTCTATACCAGACGGAACAAAATACATAACCAATTTGCTAAACATGGACTGTTTTTATAAAAATTGAAATAGCTTATAAAACAAAAAGTAAGCAACCCATATCCACAAGCCTTCTAAAACCCCAAACAAGATTGCAAACAGCACTCCTCTTTTAATAATAATCTTAAAAAATAAGGGAAGTACGGCGCACAATAATGCTTCGCCGAATGCAATAAAATAAGGAGTAGTTTCCATAAACAAAGGTGTATTCCTATAATACCACCATCCTGCACCCTTAGCCCAAAACTCAAATAAAGGTATCACTGCGAAGCCCAAAACAGCCGTGATTAATATCGTAACAGAGATCTTCTCTATTCCACCGATTAGCCATCCGATATACCCAACCTGTATCAGAATGACTGCCCACGCGAATGGCATGTATTGTGGAGAAAGGGCAATCATCGGCTCTCCCCGGGTATATACCAGTGTACCCGTAAAATGCACCAGCCAGGCATCGGCCAACAGTTCCACAATGCCGGCTGTGAGTCCGAAGATCAACAGCTTTTTCAAAAAGTTATCAGCAGTGATAAAAGCAAAAACAAGGATAATAAAATACATCCCTACAGCCAACGCCCATCCAGACTTCCAGCCCAGGCTAAACAGATCACTTATAAAGCCCACTGCAAGCACAATGGCTAAGGTAGCCAGCATGAACCAAAATTCGATCTTTCTGATAGTATGGGCAATAGCTAATGGCATAGAGAAAAATATTATTTTATAACCTTTGTCATCACCTTATAAATCCAACTTAAAATACTTGCAAAAAAGGGCCTGTCATATTTCCATGGAAGACCCTCGTCATACCGTTTATTGTCCAAAGCTTTATAATACAACAGAAGATCCGGTTCACGCAATTTCCAAATCTTACATTTAGGGACATCCACACCACTTTCGTCTATGATGCAGTTAACCGCCCGTCTGGCAGCTTCATTAGCCCCTTCCATCGTCGCCAGATCAGTATAAGTCTGTACATAATCAGAGGCGAAAAACAAATTAGGCAGATCTGTATAAGGTTCGGGACGCAGATCCCAGGTATAGGTTTGATTGACAAGCAAGGGTTCTTCATCCCCTACCACCCTGTTAGATCCAAATTGAATATCTCCATCCAAATGAATCATATAAATATCTTCATCTTCAAAAACTTTAGCCCCATCCACATTAAAGCTCATCTTGATCTGTTCCCAAATATCATTAAAGACTTCCTGCTTTGTACAATCTTTCGCCGCTTTATAATATACTTTCCCGTTTTCATCTTTATACTGAATTACGCCGGGAGTGTCCCAATCAGAAACATCTACCGATATAATAGCTTTTACTTCCCCGTTCCCGTATTTAGTTATATCAAAATCCTTCCAAAACTGTATTTGTGAAATGGCAGTCAGCGCCCAGGGGGAATCAGACAAGATGATATGTCCTTGTACAATATCTAATTCTCTTTTCAGGTAAAATTGGATACCATTCATCCATGCGACACTCGGAGCCAGTTTTTGAATTCCCTCCAGACAGGGATCAATATCTAAAATCTCTTTGGAAATGAGCTTTGCCGCCCTTTCTACCGGCACAGCACAGACGTAATAATCGGCGGTAAATTTTTCCTTTACCTCCCCATCTTTGGAAACCCAGACCCCTGAAAGCCTGCGTTTTTCACAAGACATTTCTACCACCTCACAGCCAAACCTGTAATCCACTCCTTTATTCTGCAGGTATTCCAGCCATGGGAGCAGCCACACCTCATTCGTCGGTCCGCATAATACCCGATCGGTCTGCTTTTCCGGATTAATCATATCAAATAATAATTGCAAAAAGATGGTTCCCCCCGTTTTTGTACTGGCTGCTTTTGCCTTAGCGGCCACCAGTGTTCTGGTTAATCCCTGTGCAAAGAGCATCTGATAGCTTTTGCTTTGATTGTTGGCATCAGTAAATTCCCACCACCCTACATGTTCATATTCGTTCAACCTGCGATCTTCACAACTGGTCATTAATTGCCATATTTTCATCGCAATCAGTTGCTTTTCTTCCTCGCTAAGCCCGCTATCTCCATATTTTATCGCCAGCATTTTATTTACGTCCTCCAAGGATTTGGGAAAATGATCAAACATTGCGAGAGGAGCCTTGCCAAAACGTGCCAGCATCATTTTAGGGCAATCAACCAGATTATCATAAACACCCGTTTTATTAAATCGCTTCGTTACCGGATTCTGGTAGGGAATGCGTTTCATTGTATCGGTTACATGCCTGTAAAAACCGGGGAAAAAGCGAAAACCATGCTCGCCCGGCAGTGGCAATCTTCCATCAGTTGCAGAATCAGGTACAGGAACAGAACGGGCTTTCCCGCCGGGAATTTCCTTTTGTTTCTCAAAAACGGTCACCTTAAACCCTCTCTCCACCAATTCATGCGCGGCACTCATTCCAGCTACGCCGCCTCCCATAATAATGACGCTCGGATTCATAAAATTTTAGTTTATTTGGATGAAGAATTATTAGTTCGAATAAAATTTCCCTTTATCATTGATTTGCTGAGGCAGTTTTCACTGATCAGGACATCCGCTTTAAAATGCCTGGTCAGGCTCTCTAATCCGGAAGCAGTATTGACTGTATCGGAAATGGTGCAGGCATCCGGGCGGTTTTCATCGCCTGTAATTCCCATAGTGAGCAGACCGGTATGCATTCCAATACTGATCCGGACGGGAAAGGTCCCCCGTTGCCGGTTGACCTCCCGAACCGCTTGTTGCATTTCAATGGCAGCCGCTAAGGCATTATTACCCTTTTTAAGAAAATTAGTTATTAAAAAAAGGAATGTCCGTAAAATAGAACTGAAAGATGTCAGCCTGGGAAAATAACGGCACATAAAAAATAAGTTAAGGTTGATGGAAGGTTTCCAAAGGAAAGGCTGATTGCCACTAAAGAAAATAATCCCGTTCTCTACAAATATACCGGCCGCAAGGGACGGGTTGTTAGGAAAAATCAGGCATTTTATAGGAAAAATCAGGCATTTTTGAAGATATGAACAGAAAAACCCCGCATATAAGTGCGGGGTCCTTTTATCAACCAAAACTCAATCTCCGGAGAGGGAGATTTGTGAGAAAGCAAACAATGGGTAAAGTTCGTTATCAGACATTTTGATGCAACTGCTGGATAACTTCAATAGCATTTCCATCTTCATCAGCCTTCACTCTCATCCACGTTACCTCCTTTTCCTGCTTCTTCTTCAATAAAACATAAAAAGTATGAGCGTTGGGACCAATGTATTCCGAAATAGTTTTCGGAACATAGCCCGGATACTTTTTACTTAAGGAAGTCTGTAATTCAAAAGGCAGATACCATGCATTACAAGTGGTGATCATGGTAGATTCCAAGTTGCCGTTTCCATTAAAGGTGAATTGCATATGCCTGTCTTCCACAGTAAACAGGGCAATCTGATCTTTCCCTTCTTTAAGCCATGTTACATTTTGCACTTGTGGAAAATCCCGATGAACGGTAATCATAGCTTTAGAATGTGTAGGAGCTGTTTTCCGGCCATTGGCAGCATAGGAACCGGTAAAGCTGAGTGTCATAGCCGATATGATGGCTGCTGCAGACATTACGATGGATTTTTTCATTTTGGGGAATTTTGAGATGAATAAAAAATTTATAATGAACAATGGATTTATACTGAGAACTTTTTGATCGCAGGCCTGCTGGCAGAGAGGTTCTTCATCCGGATAGCCCGAATTCTTTCGAAAGTCTGGCTTTATCAGATAACGCCTCAAAGATAAGGTGGAGGTGAGACAAGGTGTTAGGAAAAAACAAGCATTTTCCGGCAATTTTCAATCAATTTTTTACTTACTCTCTTACCTGAACATTTTCTTACAGGAAAAATCAGGCATAAAATAGGAAAAATCAGGCATCAGGCTTGAATCTCTCTTTTTCCGAGGGAAGAAATCCGTAATAGGCTTTAAATACTTTACTGAAATATCCGGGATCTTCATAACCTGTTTTCCATGATATTTCTGCAATGTTGCCACCGTTATTTTTTAACAAATCCATAGCCCGTTGCATCCTGAGAGAAGTGATATACTGTGAAGATGTTTGGTTAATAATCGCTTTCAATTTCCGGTTTAATTGTGAAACACTCATATTCATTTCCCTGCTCAATTGTTCTACGGTGAAATCCACTTCATCCATGTGTTTTTCCGCAGTGCTTTCCAGTTTGGAAATGAAATCTCTGTCAAAGGAGGAAACAGCTATCTCGCTGGGTTTCACCGCTAATTTTTCACTGAATTTAGCGCGCATCTTATTCCTCAGCTCAATAAGCTTGGTAATCCGTATTTGCAATTCATGGGTATTAAACGGCTTGATCATGTACGCATCTGCACCTGTAGTTAATCCCTGCATTTTATCCGCATCTTCGGCTCTTGCAGTCAGCAGTATAATGGGTATGTGGCTGGTGCGATTATCTGTTTTCAATTTCTTACACAACTCAAACCCGTCCATTTCCGGCATCATCACATCACTTATTACCAGGTCGGGTATTTCTTCAAATGTGGCCAACAATCCTTCTTTTCCATCTTTACATTCCCTGATCCGGTAATCATCACCCAGTTTATCACAAATGTACTTCCTGACGTCCTGATTATCTTCTATTACTAATATGGTAGGACTGCCGTTTGCGGCTACCTCTTCACCTTTCATAACGGGCTCGGTTTCAATAGTCATTTTTATTTTATCCGGCTTTGCTTCAGGTGGCGTTTTATCCACCGCAATCACTCTTTTATTAAAAGGAAACCAGCAGGAAAAAACAGTTCCTTTCTCGCGGTTGCTCTCTGCCATCACTCTTCCTCCATGAAGCTCTATCAACTCTTTTACCAGGGCAAGGCCTATGCCGCTCCCTTCAAATTTTCTGTTTGAAGAATCATCCGCCTGATAAAAACGGTCAAACACAAAGGGCAATTTATCTGCAGGTATTTCATCTCCATTATCGCTCACCCTGAGGGCCACATACTTTTGCCTGTCTCCGGCAAGTTCTAAGGAAACCGTCACTTCACCACCTTCAGAAGTGAATTTAAAAGCATTGGAAATCAAATTTGTCAATACTTTTTCTACCACATCTTCATCAAAATAAAAATAGTTATTCCCACTATGCAATTCTTTCAATAAAGCATCTTCCGTCCGAATGCTTAACTGAATGTTTTTCCGCTTCGCTAAATTTAAAAATATACTGGTGACCTGCTTTACATAAGAAACGATGTCAGTTCTGGTAGTATTGATCTTATAATATCCGGAATCCAGTTTCGATAGGTCGAGTAATTGATTGACTAATTGCAGCAGGCGTTGAGAATTACGGTACATAGCAGGTATGATGGCTTTGAATTTCTCCTGGCTGCCACCTTGCAACATATCTTTCAAAGGGCCAATGATCAAAGTAAGCGGGGTGCGGAATTCATGGGAAATATTAGCAAAAAAGCGGGATTTCATACGATCCACATCCTTCAGCTTATCAGCTTCAAAACGTTCCAACTGAAGCCTGTTCCGTAACCTGATCCTTATCAATTCTTCTTCCCGTATCAACATTATCAGGACAAAAAGGATGACCGCGTAACACAAATAGGCCCACCAGGTTTTCCACCAGGGTGGCGTGATCCGGATATTCATCAAAACAGGCTCTCCGCTCCAGATCCCATCACTGTTAGTAGCCTTGACCTCTAATACATAATGGCCGGGAAGCAGATTACCCAGAGTGATAAGTCTGTCATGACCTAAATCAATCCAGTGGTCGCTTAACCCTTTGATGAGATAAGAATACAGATTCTTTTCCGGTTCAGTGTAATCCATGGAAGCCACCTGAAAACTGATCAGATTATCATTATAGGGTAGTGTAATAGAATGAGTCTGAGTGATAGGTTCTTTCAAAGGAGAATTATTTATTCCGGCACGAACTGAGTTATTAAACAATCGAAAATCAGTGAATACAACCGGAGGGAGGTACGGATTGTCTTGTATGCTGTCAGGGTAAAAAGAATTGAAACCTGAAATATTGCCAAAAAAGAACTGACCTTCGTCATTTTTATAATAGGCACCGTGGTTAAATTCATTACTGGAGAAACCTTCATGAATATCATAATTATGAAAGGTTTGATTAACCGGGTTAAATCTTGAAAGCCCATTATTGGTACTGATCCAAAGATTTCCTCTATCATCGGCTAATATACCGTTGATGGTATTATTTGGTAACCCATCTTTAATAGTAAAACGAGTAAACTTTTTTGTGATTAAATTGAATTTATTAAGACCTCCACCCTGAGTTCCTATCCATAAGTATTTCGCAGCTATTTTCGGGTCCGGCACTATACATTCTATGTTATTAAAACTAAGGCTTGAGGTATCTTTTGGATCATTTACATATTGCTTAAATGCTTTTTTCCGCGCATCAAAATATAATAATCCTACTTCCGTGCCTAACCAGAAATTCCCTTCATCGTCCTGGTATATATCCCCATGAAAGTTGTATGCTTGATTCAGAAGGATCTTCCTGTAGAAATATTTCGTAAAGGTTTTGGTTTTTAAATCAAAACGACAGAATGCCAACGTAGTAAGCAGCCATAAATCACCATGACCCTCGTTGAATATTTTGATGACCCGGTTATCTTCCTTTCCATTCGATACAATATGCGGTGAAAAAAGCACTGATTTCCCATTCTCCGGATCGTATAAACCCAGTCCGTCTACTCCTGCAAGCCATATTTTACCTGAATCTGCCGGAACCATGTCATCTGTCGTTAAGCCCCCACTTACCATAGATAGTATCCCGGTACTTTTATTAACTATCCATAAACTGTCATAAGTCCCGAGCAAAAGGAATTTTTTTGTATCTAAAATGGAAATTACACTGAAGCTTTTAGTGCTGGTATCTCTGTTTTGAGAATAATATATCTGGTTATTGAACAAAGAAGACCTGGGGGTGTATTTACTCACTCCATAACCATTAGTACCCAGCCATACACAGCCGGATCTGTCTTTATAAATGCAGGAGATGACTCCGCCCAGCAGGCTTGTATTATCTCCCTCCCTATGACCGATCAATTGAAGTGTAAAATTCTTAGTATTGAATATTCCTAACCCCGCCCAAATACCCAGCCAAAAGATATGGCTTTTCATTCCTTGTGTCACAGATAACGTAACATTTTTTACATGAATTGGGCCCAAAGTAGGTTGGATATTGATCAGCGTATCACTTTTAGCCTTCAGTATATAAAGTCCACCGTTTCCTGCCATCCACAAGTTCCGGTTCTCATCTTCATACATATCATATACAATATAAGGATGAGGTTTTTTCAGTTTGGAACAAATGACATTTTTAAAATCATATCGGACAGTTTGATCCTTGATAGTGATCTCCGGATTCAAGTCTGAAAAACGGGGTGTAGAAAAATAAATGTGATCACTGTTAATGTCCACTTCCTGTAAAGGTCCATCACTCGAAGAAACCCAAAGGCGGTCTTCTTTATCAGAAAAAATATAATTGATAAAATTACTTCCCAATCCGTTATCGTTCCCGGTCTGCTTTGTATAATGAATTATTTTTTCGGGTAAATAAAGGCCTCTCATTTTCTTACTACTGAATTTAAACTCATAAATACCATTTCCGAAAGTACCCATCCAAAGGTTCCCTTTTGTATCTTCAGCTACTGCCCTGATGTAATTTCCATTATCTTTCTCATTACCGGTGGAAGGATCCAGGAAATGTATAAAGCGATTATCAAGAGGATCAAAAAGATTAAGTCCTCCATGAAGCGTGCCTACCCACAATTGGCTGCGGGAATCCATGAATAACTTAGTAATGGAATTGTCCGATAAGGAGGTGGAATCAAAAGGATCATGTCTGAATACCATAAATTCATACCCGTCAAAACGGTCTAACCCGTCCATGGTTCCAAACCACATAAATCCCTGATGATCCTGTGTGATAGAAGAGATAGTGCCTTCGGAAAGTCCATTATTTATGGTATAATTGGTAAACCTCAGATTAGTTTGCTGTCCAAAAACAGGAAGTACCCACAGGGATCCAATGAAAAAAAGAACCCCTGCAACAAGACAACGCCTGCGGATGCCTTTAAAAATCTGGTCGAACATGGAGGAGAACTGACCGTGGTTGAGCCGGTCAAATATGGAGTTTTATAGGATAATAGGTTATGCTAAAACTTTGATAAAGATAGTAAGATTTCGTAGAAATTTAAAGAGATTGTTTAAATAAACATATCTTCAGGGGAAAACAGAGGAATTGCCAAATTTTAAATCTTACTGCTGGCTTCCGAATGTTCGTTCCGAATATTCGGAATGGCTGACGATTGACAGTTTGGGGTTCCAAGTTCCAGGAGTTCCAAATCCCAATAGTTTCAGATTTGTCCAAGGTACCCCTCGGGAATATTTGCTATCTTACTTACTGCAGCGGCCCGCTACAACTGCATACTATTAACTTACTATTCACCATTGACGATTCAATGTCGTTTAATTAAGGAATCTAAGATTTAAGATTAACGATTTTTGATCCGAAAGTTCGGATTCAGAAGTGCTCACCAGATCGAAAATCTTAAATCAAACTGAAATAGAAAATTCATTAAACGACATTGATTGACGACTCGAGACAGCCTACCACAGGCTTACCCGTATGCTATCCGGACGATACATTTTATCACCGGGTTTCACGTTAAATGCCTTATAGAATCCGGAATTATCAGAGAAGGGGCCAATGACACGGTACTTAGCGGGTGAATGTGGGTTATTCAACAACATGGTACGTAAAATTGCAGGGCGGTATTTTACGCGCCACACTCCTGCAGCTAATGACAAAAAGAAGCGTTGATCGGGAGTAAAACCATCTATCAAAGTATCCTTATGCGCTTCCGGAGTTCTTTGAAAAGCAGCATACGCAATAATAGAACCACCGATATCCGCAATATTCTCACCTTCGGTTAATTTTCCATTTATATGCAAGCTATCCAATACGGTATAACCCTCATATTGCTTTACAATTAAATCAGCGCGTTGTGTAAATCGTTTGGCATCTTGGGGTGTCCACCAGTCTTTCAGATTTCCATTGGAGTCATAATGCCGTCCTTCATCATCGAATCCGTGTGTCATTTCATGACCTATCACAATACCAATAGCCCCGTAATTGATGGCATCATCACCATTTTTATAAAAGAATGGCGGCTGAAGGATGCCGGCGGGAAAATTAATATCATTTTGTGTCGGATCATAATAAGCATCCACCGTTGGCGGAGTCATATACCATTCCGACTTATCTACAGGCTTGCCGATTTTGCCGATGGCATACATATAAGCAAAATGTCCGCAGTTCCTGAGATCGGCAACCAATGAATCTTTTGAAATATGCACAGAGGAATAATCTTTCCATTTATCCGGATAACCGATCTTTTTCACCATAGCATTCAGTTTTTCCAGCGCCTTAGTTTTGGTGGAATCACTCATCCAGTCGAGACCTTTTATTCTTTCAGCAAAGGTTTCCTGCAGATTATTCACTAAATCGAGCATCCTCTTTTTGGATTCGGGAGGAAAGAACCGTTGCACGTATAACTGCCCTAAAGCATCGCTAAGATTGTCATCTATCATGCGACACATTCTTTTCCACCGGGGCTCTATTGCCTGTTGACCGGTTAATAATTTTGCATAATCAAATCTTGCCTGCACAAAGGCGTTATTTAAATAGGGAGCAAAATGATCCATGAAATGGAACTCTAAATAATTTTTCCAGTCATTTAAGGGAACAGATTTAACTAAATTATTAAGGCTTTTATAGAATTCCGGTTGTCCGACAATTACCGTATCGGCATGTATTTGCATCTCACTTAAAAGATCAATCCAACCGACATTCGGATTGGACTTTACCAGGGAAGCCACCGCCATTTTATGATAATTGGCGAGCGGATCACGCAAGGCTACAGGTGTCCTGGAATTCTTTGCCAAAGCTGTTTCCGTAGCCAATACAGATGCCGCCACTTTTATGGCAGCAACTGAATCTTCTCCGGCTAATTCAAATAACTTAGTGATATATTGCGTATAACCCGCTCTTATTTTTTTGGCGGCGGAATCATTCTGAAAATAATAATCCCTGTTCGGCAATCCCAATCCACCCTGATTAAAATAACAGATATTTACCGCGCTATTCTTCGCATCTCCACTCACACCGAAATCAAACAAAGGGGATAATCCCATAGAATATTCCAGTGCCACTTCCTTCATAAGGTCTCCTGTATTTTTAATAGTATTGATACGATCCAGATCCGCCTGAACAGGAGAAATGCCTAATTTCTCCACCAGCGAAGAATCCATTCCTGCAGCGTACAGGTCACCTGCCTCTTGCGCGTAACTGCCGGGGATTATATTTTTATCTTTGGCCACAGAATCTAATACAATCCGCATATCCGCTACTGATTTATCTGCCAGCGAGAGCATGCCGCCCCATGCAGGCAGGGAAGCGGGTATTGTTGTTTTCTTCAGCCAATCGCCGTTCGCATAATCAAAAAAATCATCCTGAGGACGGACAGAAGTATCCATTCCCGTAAGGTCCAGTGGATCTTTATTTACTGAGCTGCGATTATTTTTGCAAGAAGAAACTATCGCTCCAAAAATGAGGATAAATGCAAGAGGTTTTAATGAGTGGTACATGAGAAAATCTTTGAATAAAAAATCTAATATCGAATATCAGGCAAAGAATATCGAACAAAGAACGATGAATTACGATCTTAGAAGTAGCAGCCCAACTTCATCATTCTTCATTTGTTAATCGTTATTCATTATTCAAAATCATTTCATCACCATATCTTCACCCGCATGCTATCGGGACGGTACATCTTATCGTCTGGCTTTATATTAAAAGCCTGGTAAAAGGCGGTCATATTAGATACCGGTCCATTTACGCGATATTCCTCCGGTGAATGCGGGTCGTTATTAATTCTCCACAGCAGTCTTTGGGGGCGGTCCTTTACACGCCATACCTGCGCCCATGCTAAAAAGAACCGCTGATCGGGCGTATATCCGTCAATGACAGTATCCTTGTGGGCCTCCGGGGTTTTTTGAAAAGCAGCATACGCAATAGCCAGCCCCCCATTATCAGCAATGTTTTCACCCTCCGTTAATTTGCCGTTTACATGTACGCTGTCCAATACTACATAGTTATCATATTGCTTTACGATCTGATCAGCATGCGCATTAAATTTGGCACGGTCTTCAGTGGTCCACCAGTTCTTCAGGTTACCATCCTTATCGTATTGGCTTCCCTGATCATCAAATCCGTGGGTCATTTCATGTCCTATCACAGCGCCGATTGCGCCATAATTGACAGCATCATCGCCATGCTGAAAATAAAAAGGCGGCTGCAGGATACCGGCAGGAAAAACAATTTCATTAAAGGATGGATCGTAATAAGCATTGACTGTAGGCGGGGTCATTCCCCATTCCGATTTATCGGTAGGTTTTCCCAACTTATTAATGTCATAATTGTATTGCCACTGTCCTATCCGCTGCAAATCACCGATCAGAGATGAACGATCAATATCAATGGAAGAATAATCTTTCCAATGATCGGGATATCCTATCTTTTTAGTGAAAGCGTTCAGCTTATCAATAGCCTTGGCCTTGGTAGAATCACTCATCCAATCCGCCTGCTGAATACGTTGACGATAAGTTTCCTGCAGGTTATTGACCAGATTTTCCATATAAGCTTTGGCTGAAGGCGGGAAATAACGTGCCACATACAGCTTTCCCAAAGCGTCCCCTAAGGTGCCATTCACTAAAGAACAGGCCCTCTTCCAACGGGCCTCCGGCTCTTGTTGTCCATTCAACAATTTATTATAAAAATCAAAACGTGCATCAGCAAAGGGCTTGCTCAGCCAGGGAGCGTAGCTGCTGATCAAATGAAATGCCAGATAATTTTTCCATACAGCGATGGGTGTACTTTTCAACAAACCGGACAAAGCACTGTAAAATTCAGGTTGACCCACTTGTAAAGTATCCTCGCGTACATTGAATTGTTGCAATAAATTCTGCCAATTGATATCGGGCGCTGTTTTATCCATCTCTTTGGCAGTAAGCAAATGGTAATTGGCTTGCGGATCCCGAAGTTCAACCGGTGTCTTGGATGCAGTGGCTAATTTTGTCTCCAACGCCAGGATGCCGGATGCATCTCTGGGGGCTGTATTGTCCCCGTTCAGACTTAGTATTTTGGTAATATAGTTCACATAAGCATCCCGAATATTTTTGCTCGCAGAGTCTGTCTTAAAATAATAATTTTTATTGGGCAGTCCTAACCCTCCCTGATCAAAATGGGGTCGTTCTATATTGCTGTTTTTGTCATCCGGCGACACATAAAATCCGAATAAAACTCCATTACCTTTTTTATATCCTGCGGTGATTACAGCTAACAGATCGCTTACATTTTTAATGGAAGTTATTTGTTTTAAATCATTCTCCAAAGGCGAAATGCCGGCGCTGTCTATAGCTGCGCTATCCAAAGCCACGGCATACAGATCTCCTATTTGCTGCGCAGGAGATCCCTTAACGGGATCTTTAAGGGCTTCACAGGAATCCAGGATCATCTTCATATTGGAAAGCGCCTGATCCCTGACAATGTAGAATGATCCCCACCCTGTCTGAGATGCGGGTATTTTGGTATTTTTCAACCAATCGCCGTTGGCGTATAAAAAGAAATCTTGCGCCGGACTGATAGCGGTATCTCGTCCTGACAGGTCCAAAGGATCATGGTACGCGTTTTTTTCTGTTTTAGAATTGCATCCTGTCATCAATACGAAAGCAAGTAAAATAAACGGAGTGCCATACATTAATTTTTTCATTTTGTTTTTTTTGGTGTACTAAATAAGTTGATAAAATCAATGATCGAAAATAAAGTATTTTTTGATAGCATGGAAGTAAATCATCTGCCTTCTCTTTTCGCGTATTGTACAAAAAAGTCCAGGGATTCGGGATTGCGCATAGCACCCTTATTGGCAGCCTTCTCCGGAGGTTTCCCCATTAAAATCCGTTTCACCGGCGCCTCCATCTTTTTACCGCTGATGGTATAAGGTATATCCGGAACTACCATGATGAGATCCGGTACATGGCGGGGAGAACAGTCTTTCCGAAGTTGTTGCCTGATATTATTTTTGATATCTTCTGTCAGTATCATACCCTCCTTCATCAGTACGAACAACGGCATATAATCGCCACCGTGAGGAAGCTCGATGTTTACAATTAAACAATCCTTTACTTCGGGTATCTTATCCATAGCCCGGTAAACTTCTGCTGTGCCAATCCGTACTCCCTGCCTGTTAAGTGTAGTATCCGATCTTCCCAAAATGACTACTCCATCTCTTGGGGTAATCATCAGCCAGTCGCCATGCCTCCAGACACCCGGATACATCTCAAAATAGCTGGATTCGTAACGCTTAAAATCCGGATCATTCCAGAAATATACCGGCATACAGGGCATAGCCTTTGTCACCACCATCTCTCCTACTTCCCCTGCAGATAATAGCTTTCCATCTTCATTATAAGCATACATGGAACAACCAAGACAGCGGCCCTGAATTTCACCTTCGTAAACAGCACGCCAGGGATTTCCCCCCACCCAGGCAGTGCAAATATCCGTTCCCCCACTCATCGAACACAGCCATACATCTGCTTTAATATCTTCATAAACATAATCAAAACCCTCAGAAGGCAAAGGTGCCCCGGTAGAGCCGATAGAACGCAAGGCAAATAAATTATAAGTAGTTGCCGGCCTTAAACCCGCTTTCATACAAGCAATGATAAATGGTGCGCTGGTGCCAAAATGATGAATCGGCGCCTCTGCTGCCAGTTTCCATAAAACATTTAAGTCCGGAAAGCCGGGGCTCCCGTCATACAATACTGCAGTCGCACCCACTAATAACGATGCCTGCACAAAATTCCACATCATCCAACCGGTGGTAGAAAACCAAAAGAAATTCTCTCCCGGATGCACATCATTATGCAAAGACAGATATTTCAGGTGCTCTAAAAGCATGCCTCCATGAGAGTGAGTGATGGCTTTTGGCATACCCGTCGTACCGGAAGAATAAAGTATCCATATAGGATGTGAAAAAGGCACCGGAGTAAAAGTGAGTGTATGTGAAGGAGCGCTCATTACCTCATCCCATAAAACCGCATTTTTAAATCCGGTCATGTCAGGATCATCTTTTAAATAGGGTATTAAAATCACTTTCTCCACGGATGGAAGCTGATCAGCTATTTCCTTAATGACTTCCATTCTATCGTAAGATTTCCCGTTATAGCTGTATCCATCCACTGCCATTAAAACCTTCGGCTCAATTTGACGGAAACGGTCCAAAATACTTTCTGTTCCGAAATCGGGGGAGCAACTACTCCAGACACCACCTAAGGAGATAGTTGCCAGCATACTGACGGTTGCCTGCGGTATATTGGGCATGTACGCAGCCACGCGATCGCCGGATTTCAGGCTCATTTGTTCAAAGAATTGCTGTAATGCGGCCGTTTGCTTTTCCAGGTCAGTCCATGAGACTTTTATCAATTCGCGCCTTTCAGATGC
Source organism: Chitinophagaceae bacterium (assembly GCA_004322015.1). Lineage (GTDB taxonomy): Bacteria > Bacteroidota > Bacteroidia > Chitinophagales > Chitinophagaceae > FW021-bin31. The sequence goes on along the minus strand of SCQT01000131.1, from coordinate 9,617 downwards.
AAATAAAAGGGCAGGATATTGACTGGTTTTGTTCCTAAAAATATGTTCCGCATAATTCAGAGTAGCTCCTTCAAACCATTTCGTATGAGGCATAGGATCTTCTGACATGATCTCATTATAGGGAGTATAAGATTTTACTTCAAAAAATTCCCAGATACTTTTCCAGAAATCGGAAGGATGCGATATGGACCATTGCCATAAAGACCTGTAATTACTGAACCTCAGTTGATAGTGATTTTGAAGCCACTGCAAATAACGGTTAAGATTAGCATGCTTTACAAAAGTCAGAGAAGGTGACCAAAGTTTACGGGGTGAAGGGGTGAAGGCATGAAGCAATTTTTGCATCTAATTTAGACTTTTATCCGCAGTTCAGCATATTCAAAGAGGGCATAGTTGGAGTATTTGAATCCATTTCGCAAATATACATTCTGGGCAAACTCGTTCTCTTTATCCACATATAATCTTAATGCCTTCACTTCATGCTGTGCGCCTAATTCGATCACTTTATTTAACAATAGGCGAAAAATACCCTGCCTGCGATAAGATATTTCCACATATAAGCTGCCAATCCACCATATCCATCCGTTGCGCCAGTCGCTCCATTCGTAGGTTATAATCAGGCACCCGGCCACATCACCGTTATCATTCTCAGCCACCAGATAAAAACCTTTGTTGCGGTCGCGTATAAGCTGTATAACTCCATCCGCTACCACTTCTTCTTCTAACTCCAATCCTTCTGTTTCTTCAGCCATTTTCAATTGAAAACCCGCGAGAATGGAAGCATCTGTTTCTTCCGCATATCGGATATGAACGCTCATGTGGCAATGACAGTTTTTGACCAGCAAAGAAATTATTATATTATCAAACGATCTAACAACCCAACAATCAAACAGTGAAACAATAAAACAATCGAACAATAGGACTAATAATCCCTGATCCCCATCTTCCTCATCATTTCCATACCACCCCCCTTTTGGCAGCATTTGGGCAATAACTTGTAAAAATCAGGGTTGGCTTTTACTGTATCGGCATCGTAGCCTAAATTAGCTATATCTGTCAGGATATAAGAAGCAGGGATCTGGCCCGGCATATACCTGACAGTCACAACCTTGTTATAATAATTGACATCTACATGCAGGACTCCCGGCTCTCTCCGGAAATAATCCGTGATACGTTTCCTGCACATGGTACACTGCACGCTTGTTTTGATCCTGATAGTGGCAATACCGTTATTAGATTGAGCATAACTATGACAGCATGTGAAAGAAAAGATAATTGCTACTAATAAAAAGATTATTTTTTTCATACATAATGTCTTTTGTCTGAAATCAATTTATCCAAATTTACAACTTATCCAATAAAACTAAAGTTAACGCGAGTATAAATTTATCCGATCTGCTGTTGCCCACTGCTTCCTGCCGCCGCTATTTATTCAGTCCCCACCTCTCCGGCGCTTCCCTCCATGCATTTAAAGATATTAATTGATCACTGGAAACCATGCCACGTTCAGAGGCTAATGAGATCATGGCATTATAATTACTCAATGATTTCACAGGTATATGCGCTTCTTCAAAAGCCTTCGCGGCTATCGGAAATTCATAGTTAAAAATGGAAACCAATCCGACAATTTCCATCCCTGCCTCTTTCAGAGCAGCACAGGCGTCTAAGCTACTTCCTCCTGTGGAAATTAAATCCTCTATCACGACCGTTTTTTTCCCTTTCTCCAATGAGCCTTCGATACGGTTTTCCAATCCGTGACCTTTGGCTTTAGCACGCACATATACGAAAGGCAGCTTGATTTGATCTGCCACTAATACTCCCATCGCGATTCCTCCCGTTGCCACACCGGCTATCAGTTCCGCATCGGGGAAAGCTTCAAATACGACATTACTCATTTCAGATTTCACAAAATCCCTCACATGGGGAAACGACAAAATACGCCTGTTATCGCAATAGACCGGAGATTTCCATCCGGATGCCCATTGAAAAGGAGTTTGTAAATTCAACCGGATGGCGTTAATTTGTAAAAGTTTTTCCGCAATGGATTTTTCTCTGCTTATCATGCAGCAAACCTACGTGAAAAAGTGGAAAAGCACAATAACACCTTTGTGATGCACAATATTTTTATACATGAAAAACCGGTTATTATTTGCGACCAGGTTACCGAAAATATCCGCTTGCAAATCGGCAGCGAACAACTGATACTGATGCAGGAACCGGATACAAAAAATATGGACGCTTTACTCCACACTTTGGAAGACAATGCCATACACGGATATGTATGGCAAAGTTCTCATCCGGAATCCATTCTATCGGAACTAATGAGGCATTATGAACATTGCCAGGCTGCAGGCGGATTGATAGTGAATGAGAGAGGAGAAGTATTATTAATGTTCCGGCGGGGAAAATGGGACCTGCCCAAAGGGAAAATGGATGCCAATGAAACACCTGAAATGACTGCCATAAGGGAAGTGAAAGAGGAAACGGGTCTTCATCACATTCATATTGAAAGTAGGCTGACAGACACCTGGCACGCCTATCGCCTGTTTGAAAAAGAAATTATGAAACAAACTCATTGGTATAAAATGCAATTCAGCGGAACGGAATTAACTATTCCCCAGATTGAAGAAGATATTTTAGATATTCAATGGATAAAGCCCGAAAATATTTCAAAATATATGCGTTATTCCTACCCTAACCTGAAAACAGTATTTGAATCTGCCGGATATAGAATATAGGAACTACTCATGTTGCCTGAATAACCAATTCAATATAGAGCGCCATGAAAATCCCATATTGGCAGATGGGTGATCAGATAAGCCTTGGAAAAATCACCTCCAGACATAGAAAGACAAAGTCCGCCATTTCCTCATGCCATCTTCGTTTTAGTCATCAGCTCTTTGAAATCTTTATAATTGTCCCTGCCGTATAAAGGGACAATCCTGCGATTACCTTTGGCATAGGCCTTTCCGGGGGAATACCCCAATTCTTTTAACAGCTTACGGATAGACAGATACTCCTTGTAATCCATGGCCACCAAACGGACTTCATAGCCTTTCTTATATCCGGCTTTTAATTGCTCCCTCATTTTTTCGTCAGGAATACGATAATAACCATTCCGCTTAAAAAAGCCTTTTAACTGTGCCGCTTTACTTGTACTCATTATGATAATTTTTAAAAGTTATAAAAAGGATGAATTATAAACTAATTAAATAGTAGTCACATCATCAATGAGTCAAAAAAATCCTGTATCTTTATCTTTCTTTCAGTATCGCTCCTGTGCCGGGCCCGTCTGCATAAATTACTTTGCCATGATCGAAGGTCACTCCTTCGGCAGTATCTTCTGCCAGCAAAAGCGGCCCGTCCATGTCCACATAGTCCAAATAGGGAAGCAAGTGCGCCACAGCGGAAGTGCCTACCGTACTTTCATTCATACTGCCGGTCATTACTTTCAGGTTTAACTGCTTTGCCCGAGCTATCATCCGGAGCGCGGGGGTAATTCCTCCGCATTTGGTGAGTTTAATATTAATACCATGGAAATGACCTTCACATTGTGTTACATCTTCTTCCATGATACAACTTTCATCCGCAATAATCGGCAGCGCAGAATATTTATACACTTTTTTTATTCCTTCCAGGTCCTCAGCCGGCAGAGGTTGCTCGATAAACTCTACATTCAAATCGGCCAGTATTTTTGAATTTTCTATAGCTTCATCCGATCTCCATGCACAATTGGCATCTACACGAAAGATCGAGTCGGTATATTTTCTCAGAGCCTGAATAATGGCTACATCTTCTTTGGTTCCCAGCTTTATTTTATAAATAGGCCAAGGAAACTCCTTTAGTTTTGTTACCATGTTTTCTATTGTATCAATGCCAATTGTATAATCAGTCATCGGATTATGAGAAATATCCAGGCCCCAGACTTCATATAACTTTTTATTTTGCTTTTTTGCATACAGATCCCACCCCGCCATATCCAGTGCGCATAATGCAAACATATTATGCTGAAGATGTGTATGTAAATCAGACCAAAATTGCTCGGGTTCCTGCAAAGCGTATTCTTTCAAAATGGGCTCCACTCTTTCAATATCTCCGGTCAGGCGCGGAATTGTCATCCGGTAATAACTATTATCAGCCGTTTCGCCAAGTCCGTATAATCCTTCCTCTTGCAATTTGACAACCAATAAAGGTTGTGTGCTTTTTGACTTCCTTGAAATTGTAAACGGATGACGGAATGGAAGCTCGAAAGGATATAATGTTAAATCCATATAATTTCAAATGTACAATTTTTTATTCACTCATCTATCTGTTTGAGGAAGCGATCATTCCCTTAATGGTTTCGTTCAGCTCATTATTCGACAGCAATTGTTCCAGCGTGATGTGCATCCTGTATCGCCAGTAATGTTCCGGATTTGCCGGGATATTGATCCGTTCATCATGGGGATTCTCACGGCGTATAGCTCCCGACATCCCAATTAAATCCTGAAGAGGTATGATGGCCAACATGGCATTTGACTGGAAATGCTGCATCATGATCTCTTTGACTACCCATGGTTCACAAAAATAAGGAGCAGTACCGTGATGTAACATAATTTCATTATAAAATCGTTGTGTTTTACCCCTGTCTTCTTCCCACCAGCTTCGAAGGGTATTCATATCATGAGTACCCGTAGTAACTACTGATAAATAAGGAACTTCTTTCATATTCATGAATTCCCTACCCCATTGTTTCGGCATCCTCTGTACCTCCAGACTCAACAAACCAAGGAATTGCATAGTTTCGGGAACACTGTGCGGCATCATGCCCAGATCCTCGCCACAAACAAGCATATCTGTACTTCCCTTCAGGGAAGGTAATTTTCTCAACGCTTCCTCCTGCCATAGCTTTTCATGACGATGATAAAAATAATCATCATGCAGGCTACGAAGCCTTTGCTGCTGTTCTTCCGGAAGATTTAAAAATGAAGGTGTTTCCATCATGCCAAATCGTGGATGAAACAGCGTCCCTTCTATACCGGCATGGAAAAATAAGACATTAGATATTAAATCGAAAAGTCCCTGCTTCCAATATCCTGGCAGGGGGTGTTCTTCCTTTTCTTTTTCCCTGAAAAAATTATCAATTTCCCTCTGTGTATTAAACTTAGCTCTTAGTTTATAATGTCCTTTATCCTCCTCTTCAAAAAAAATCTGCTTCACTTCCAAAGCATCATGATTGAAATATTCATCCAATAAATGAGAAGTGATCATAGGTTTACAGAAGCGGGATTCATTAAATGATATGCCTCTCTCCCTGAATTCGTGAATACTTAACGGTTTGGAAGGATAAAAGTGCCCCATAATGCCTTCTATCTCATCTGAAGGTATTTGCCATATCCTGAAAAAGCCTAAAATATGGTCAAAACGCATGGCATCAAAATACAATGAAAGATGCTGAAGCCTGTTTTTCCACCACTCAAATCCCTCGGATTCCATCTTTTCCCAATTATACGCAGGGAATCTCCAGTTCTGTCCTTTCATTGCAAAGCCATCAGGAGGGGCCCCCGCCTGCATATTCAGGAAAAATTGCCCCGGATTCATCCAGGCATCTGCACTATACCTGTATATGCCGATAGGAATATCACCTTTTAAAGCAACCCCTTTTTTATGAGCATATCTTACCGCATCGTCCAATTGAAGATGCAAATGAAACTGTACAAAATAATGAATAGCGATTTGGTCGAACCACGGTTGTTTTGGAGAAGCAAAACCATTCACTTTCTCTTCATCAAATATGCTTAACTCAGCAAATTGTGAGTAATCAGTTGTGCCGGATCTATCACGCAGACAGCAAAAAACAGCATAGGGCAACAGCCATCTTTTATTTTGTTCAAAAAAACTTTTAAATCTTTTATCCTCCCAAAAACTTTTCCTGAAAATCTTATAAAGGGCTTTTAAATATTCCCATTTAAAACTCAGCACAGATTCGTAGTCAATTTCCGGTAAGAAATTTAAGTGTTCCTTTGTTTTATTATATTTTTTCTCAAAAGGGTGGTCCGCAGGAAATGTACCTGTCTTCCTCAAATTAATATACACGGGATTTAAGGCAAAAGCCGAAATAGCGGCATAGGGATAAGAATCACGCCAGGTCTTTGTAGCTGAGGTATCATTCACCGGTAATATCTGTATTATCCTCAATCCGGTCCTTTCAGCCCAGTCCACCAGTAATTTTATATCGGAAAATTCTCCTATTCCCATGCTTTCTTTACTTCGCAGACTGAAAACAGGCACGGACACCCCCCCTCCGCGCCACCGGTGCTTCGTCAATCTGCAGAAATTATCTGTTATTAGAGCGAAGAACGGCCGATCTTCCTGTTTTAAAGTAAATTTTCTGTTCTCTCCTTCCTCATAAAATAAAAAATTCCCGGCAGCAGTATCATAAACTCCATATTTATATTCCACAACCCCATTGTCTTCTTTCTGAAAATTTACCCCGGCAAACCATTTATTTCCATCCTGTTGCATGATCACAGGGTGTTGAATATCCCAATGATTCAGAGAATCCTTATTACCTAAAAGACAAAGAGATTTTCCTTGTTCCAGTCCCGGGGCCATCACATTGAACAGATGTGTAAAGGCCGGGGGAAAAGGGGTCCTGCTTTTTAATTTTTTATGTGGTTTCCGCTGGAGAAAAGCTTTGGTGAAGGGCGCTTTTAATAATGCATTCTGCGGCTCTGAAGGGTGATTCCATTGATCTGCCAAATAAAGGATCTCCGGCATTCCCTTCATCCACTTCACTACGCGGCGCCTTTTCTCTTCAGGTATCTTTATCTGTTCATTTATCTGCCATAAATAATGATATTCCAAAGGGAAAGAACGATTACCGGGAAATTCCATTTCAAAAGACCACCGGTTTGCAGCAACTTTTAGCATCTGGTTTACGCATCCGGCATTTTTATTACCGTTGATTGCCAAATATACTTTCGCTTCTGCTTTAATTTCCGGGGGAGGATCAAAAGATAATTCAAAATATATGTGCATATTCAGGATGGTCAGTCTTTTACCTGCCCGAAATTAAGGTAATTTGCGTATTATTTACACAACTATTTTTAAAAACAGGATAAAAAAAACCGGATACTTTCGCATCCGGTTTGATAAATATTATACTTCTGGCATTTTATTTTACTTCCTCATAGGGCACATCCGTAACCTGTTCACCCCCGTCGCTACCGCCCTGGCTATTATTGCCGGCATCACCATTGGAAGCATTTCCACCCGGTTGCTGAGCGCCTTGCGCAGACTTGTACAGATCCTCAGAAGCTGAGGTCCATTTTTGGTTTAAGTCTGCCATGGCCGCATCTATGGAGGACAAATCCTGAGATTTATGAGCATCTTTCAGTTTATTCAATGCAGCTTCGATTTCAGATTTTTTATTGGCAGGCAACTTATCGCCATATTCCTTCAGTTGTTTTTCAGTCTGGAATATCAGCCCGTCTGCCTGATTGATCTTTTCAATTTTTTCGCGTTCTTTCTTATCCGTTTCCTCGTTGACCTTTGCATCAGCTTTCATCTTTTCTATCTCGTCTTTGGTCAGTCCGCTGCCGGCTTCAATACGGATATTTTGCGTCTTTCCGGTTCCTTTATCTTTGGCTGTTACATGGATAAGCCCGTTTGCATCAATATCAAAAATAACCTCGATCTGAGGTACACCGCGGGGGGCAGGTGGAATACCGTCCAGGATAAAGCGCCCTAAAGTCCGGTTATCTTTAGCCATGGGGCGTTCTCCCTGCAACACATTAATTTCCACACTCGGTTGACTATCGGCAGCCGTAGAGAATGTTTCCGATTTCTTGGTCGGGATAGTAGTATTGGCTTCAATCAGCTTGGTAAATACACCGCCCAGCGTTTCTATACCCAAGCTTAACGGAGTCACATCCAGTAATAATACATCTTTTACGTCTCCGGTCAGCACACCGCCCTGAATAGCTGCACCGATAGCTACCACTTCATCGGGATTTACACCTTTGTGAGGCTTGCGTCCGAAGAACTTTTCCACTACTTCCTGCACTTTCGGGATACGGGTAGAACCGCCTACCAAAATCACTTCATTGATATCAGAGGTGGAGTATCCGGCATCTTTCAAAGCCTTGCGGCAGGGTTCCAGCGTACGTTCTATCAAAGAATCGCAAAGCTGTTCAAACTTAGCCCGTGTCAGCTTTTTTACTAAATGCTTAGGGACACCATCTACCGCCGTTATATAAGGCAGATTGATCTCCGTCTCCTGGGAAGAAGATAATTCTATTTTCGCTTTTTCTGCAGCATCTTTCAAACGCTGCCATGCCATTGGATCTTTATGCACATCAATACCTTCATCTTTCTTGAATTCGTCTGCCAGCCAGTCCATCACTACTTTATCAAAATCATCACCGCCTAAGTGCGTGTCACCATTAGTTGACTTCACTTCAAAAACTCCATCTCCTAACTCCAGGATGGAAATATCGAAAGTGCCGCCCCCCAAATCGAATACAGCCACCTTGTTGTCCACGTGTTTTTTATCCAACCCGTAAGCTAAAGCGGCTGCTGTAGGTTCGTTGATAATACGGCGAACTGTCAGTCCTGCAATTTCTCCGGCTTCCTTAGTGGCCTGACGCTGAGAATCATTAAAATATGCGGGCACGGTGATCACCGCTTCAGTAACCGTCTGACCTAAAAAATCTTCGGCAGTTTTTTTCATTTTCTGCAATATCATCGCAGAGATTTCCTGTGGAGTGTATTGGCGGTCATCAATATCAATACGAACTGTATTATTGTCGCCTCTTACCACTTTATAACTCCAGTGGGGCATTTCGTTGGACACTTCGTCATAACGGCGGCCCATAAAACGTTTCACTGACATAATGGTATTGACAGGATTGGTAATAGCCTGACGTTTAGCGGGAGCGCCTACCTTGCGTTCACCGTTTTTCAAAAAAGCCACCACAGAAGGGGTCGTGCGGGCGCCTTCATCGTTGGGAATAACCACAGGCTCCTGCCCTTCCATAACAGCTACACAGGAGTTGGTTGTACCTAAATCTATTCCTATAATCTTGCTCATAAGTATATGTTTCCTCCTATTTTATGATGATTTAATTCGACTGTGGAAGGTATCCAATCATTATGCCAACGGAGGTTGTCATGCAATATTGGCAGGTTTTCTGAAAATAACTGTTCACGACATCTAATAATAAGTCTGAAACAAAACAGGATACTGCTTTTGGAACTTCTTTTGTGCCGCCGGATCAAGGGAATTAAAGGGCTTATTGAATATCTTTACCGAAATCACATTTTTCAATACTATTTGCGCTTGCCTGATAAAGTCATCCGCATCACCACGAACACCCATAGTTACCGTTCCGAAGTATTGAATATCCAGCGTAACGGGTAATTCTCCTGTTTTAAGATACACATTGATCAAAGAATCTTGCAATTGCTGTTGCAAATCCGTCAGCTTAATAACTCCGGTATCCCATCCTATCTTACCGGTGGAATCCATTTTAAGTACAATGGTATCAGGAAAACTTCCGGTCATTTTCGCGGCCGAGTCGGGCGAGATATCAAAAGTAATGCTGCTGTCTTTGCCGGCATTCGTATTAAACACA
>SCQT01000130.1 GCA_004322015.1 Chitinophagaceae bacterium | reverse complement strand
AAATATGGACGGAAATGATAAAAAGATAAATACCGGAAATGATAAATAACCCGGTATCTTCTGCATGTATCTTCGTCATAGTAAAAAAAATAAAATGCGAAGAGCTGTTATCATTGATGCTGTTGCTGCCGCCACAATCGTTTTATACGTTTATGCCGCCATGAGTAAACTGATGGCCTACCCGCTATTTACGGCGCAATTAACCATGCATCCTTTGCTGAAACCCTTTGCAGGGTGGCTGGCATGGGGAGTGCCTGCAGCAGAATTACTTATTGCTGCTTTGCTGGTTATTCCTTTCACCCGTCTGATAGGTTTATATGGCTCCGCTATCCTGCTTTTCATGTTTACTGTTTATCTGACTGTGATGATACTGACGGATAGCCACCTGCCATGTACTTGCGGCGGCCTCATCAGCTCGCTTACATGGAGACAGCATATTGTGTTTAACCTGGTATTCCTGGGATTAGCTGTAACGGGGATCATACTTGACAAACGAAAAGATAAAACTGCTTTGAGCTTTGTACCTTAAGCACGAGCCTTTGGCTTTCAGCTTTTGGCTTTTAGCTTTTGGCTTTCAGCTTTCGGCACTATGCTTTCAACTTTTGGCTTTGAGCTATAAAAATATTGTTGCAACAATACATCCTAACTCGAGCATGGGTGTGAATGAGGGAAATCCGGCCGCCCTAAAGGGTCACAAGTAAATTTCATATTATCAACCTTAGAGTTTTTGGTGCTTTTTGAGGCTATAAAAGCATTGCAGATTATGAAACGGAATAAATTAATGCTGCCTATCCTGGCTGTGATAGTCGGGGTTGCAGCGAGCGCGTTTACAGTTGTTAAAAATAACAGTAACAACACAAGAGTAGCAGGTACCTATTGGTACACATTTACTGGAAGTCAGACGGTTTCGGGCCGGATGGACAAGACACAATATACCAGTCCAAGTACCACCGAGCCGGGCTGCCCACAAGGCTTAAATGAATGCGCCGTTGAGGTTAAAAATGTGACTGGCACCCCTCCTTCTGATATCAGTTCTCTTTCTATTACCTTTAACAGCAGCACCGGTATGCCTGATGGAGGTAATAATTTCGAGACCAATGCACAGAAACAGTAGGTGCTTACGGTAATGACCTTTTTCCAGTAACTATATAGAGCAAAAAGAAAACATCTTCTTTTTGCTCTATCTTTCAGTATCGGTATTTATCAAAATACCCGCCTTAGTTTTGCTGCATACCAGTTAACTGTATCACATTCTCGGGAATAGGAAGCGCATACCTTGGATCATTAGGTGGAAGCGTATATTCTTGTCCATTAATAATCCTCTTCAGGGTAATGTCAGCTCCTTCTTTATTTAATCTTTTTATATCCGTAAACCGTAGCATGCGACAAACCAGCTCTTTTCTACGTTCTGTCAAAATTAATTTTAAAGCATCTTCAGCATTTGACGCAGTATAAGGAATAAATGTGCTGATCTTCCACCTCTTTATCAATAGAGTATTTAAATCATTCATAGCCAATGACACCTTACCTTCGCGGGCATAACACTCTGCACGAATTAGATACATTTCATCTGTAGCTATTCCATTATAATTGGCAATCGTCCCATCATAACTACCCTTGAAACCATATGAGCCAGGCGCATTCTTATTAAAAAAAAGAGCTTTTCTAAGGTCATTGGGAGCGTATAGGCTTAAAAGAGTAGTATCCATATTAGTATATGCAGGATAAAGATTATAGCGAAACCACTGAGTAGTAGTATGAAAGATATCTTCAGCGTTCCCAAGAGAAATAGAAGGAAATGGATTGGTTGAAGTTGAATCAAGTGAATTATAATCAAGTAAGTTACTATTCACCTGCAAACACGAATCTGCGTATAACCCTGCTTCCGTATAATGACGCATAGTTAAATAAGTACGAGCCAATAATCCATAAGCAGCACATTTAGAGGGTCTAAAAGGAGTTACCGGCAAATCTGGTAATAAAGGAATTGCCTCCATTAAATCATTAATGATCTGATCATAGGTTTCTTTCATTGTTGATCTGACAGATTTTACATTGAAGTCAGAAGTTAGTCTTAAAGGTATTCCTAAGTCTTGATTGTCAGTAGTGCTGTCGTAAGCCTTCGCCCATATTTGAGCGATTTCCCAAAAAGACTTTGCCCTGAATACTAACGCGGAACCTTTGCAATTATCCCAAGCAGTTGCATTGGTTATAATTCTTGGAATATTTTTAAGATTATCCAATACCACATTTGCATTATATACGACCGTATATTCATTTTGCCAGTCAGGAGTATTGTTAAACATGCCATCTTGCCATAAATAGGCAGCTTTCATATTGTCAGGAAAGGATTGAAAAACGGCGTCAGTTAAAAAATAATTGTCTGCAGCGACTCCACACATATCTGAACATTGATTATTTATAAATGGAAAATAATCCAGTAATCCCTGCAAATCCTGAATGGTTTGTGGAGTAACCAACGATTTATCCGGCTTAGCATCTAAATATTTTTGACAAGATGATAAGAATATTTGTACAAAAGAAATTGCTAAAGCACTTAATAAAATACTTCTTATGCTAAGCATATTGATATATCTTTTCATTGTATAGTATTTAATAATTATTTATAAATCGTCATTCTCTCAAAAGTTAGCTCGGATGCCAATAGTGTATGTTTTACCTGGTGGAGGTGTGGAGGAAATATAATCCGGATCAATACCATCTTTATTAGCCCTCCATAAAATACCCAGATTGCTGGCGTACATGTATATCTGTAAATGCCTGACTGAAGTATTTCGTAGCACTTTAGGAGCAAGGTCGTAGCTGGCATTAATGTACCTCAATCTTATATTATCCGCTTTCTCCAGAAGCGTGGCGGAGGATAAATAAAACTCGTCCCGGTAATCATTGCCCGGATAAATCATCGAAGGTACATTCGTCTTTTTTTCATCTCCTGGTTGTTGCCAGTGTTTTGAAAAATCAGAAGAACCTATCGTAGCCCCATGGCTGTAAAGGTCATTGTAGCCAAGAGACGGTTTCATGAAATAATAACCTGCTTTAAAGGTAATGTTTACAGTTAATTGAATGTTTTTCCATTCTAAGTTATTTATAACTGAACCGAAGTATTGTGGCAAAGAAGGTTTAAAAATCAAGTCCGATACGGGAGTTTGCTGAGTAATGGTTGTATAGTCTTCACTAATATCTTTTCCCATATACCCTTGTGGGTTTCCTTTATCATCCAACCCTGCCCATCTGTATGCTCCAATACTGTATAAAGGTTTACCAGCAAGCGGGTTTATAGAAGAACCTTTACCGATAAACAGTCCACTGTAACTGTTGGGATCGTTATAATATTTACTGGTTTCGCTGGAAGAATAGCTTATGATAAAATTGGTACTCCATTTCAATTGTCTGTTTATATTTTTACTGGTGATATTTATATCTATCCCTTTCCCTTTCATATTAGCCACATTCTTCATGATTGTCGGCTGTCCATTTAATCCTGCTGTAGGGTCAATAGGAACCGGTCCAAAAAGGTCTATCCCCTTTTTCAGATATCCATCAATGCTCCCGCTTAAAATTTCGTTTTCACTACTAAAGTCTATTCCTACATTAACTGTTCTCACTTTCTCCCATCTTAATTCGGGATTAGAGAACTGATTAACCCGGGTACTAGGCAAGGAACTTGGAAAAATAGGGCTGTTATAGACTAGTGTAACCACGCCCGTTCTGGATGGATCTGTATTACCGCTATAGCCATACGTAGCTCTTAGCTTCAGGAAAGGTAATACAGCGCTGTGATAGAAGGATTCATTAGAGATAAGCCATGCCATTCCAGTTGACCATAAAGGATTCCATTTATTATTGGTAGATACGCCGAATAAATTGGAAGCATCCCGTCGCCCGCTCAGCGAAAATGTATATTTATTGGCGTAAGTATAAGCCGCATTTCCATAAAAAGAAACATATCTATTTAAAGTACCCGAAAGCCCGCTTCCGCCAGGAATGTTCAAGTCCCATCCAATAGCAGTAGGATAAGCATTGACATAATCTACAGGTGAACTAATATCTGTTTGGCTATCATAACCATAGAATGTGTTATTGTTGCCCGTTGTTTTGGCTTGTCTTATTTCACTACCTGCTATGGCAGTAAGGTTATTTTTGCCCCAGGTATTATCATAATTGATTTGGCCCCTCACATCCTGCGATTCCAGGATCGTGTTTGATGTGTTAAGAATGTCACCCAATGGAACAATATAAGTGACCTGCCCAGAGGAAGGATCTATCTGAGTGAATTCGTTAATCAAATCTCTGGCTGTATAGCTTTCCAAATCTTCCAGGTTATTCCAGGAAAGGCTTTGCCTTTCGTAAAGGTATTTAAGGTCTATATTTAAGCCTTTGAATATTTTGTAATTGGCACCTATATTAGCCAACAAGTCATGCTGATCTGTTTTATTTGTATTATGCTTATAATCTTCCAAGGGATAATACTTCCAATTCAATAATTTCCCACCTCCTACCGTATCGGTATATTCACTGCTATATACTTTAGCAACAGGCAATGGATTGCCATTGGCATCAGCAAATACCAGATATGGTATTTGCCATTGCCCCTGATTAATAGTAATGGAGCCATAGGAAGGCTTTCCAGATGCGGTCGTCGTTTGAGTATATTGCAGTCCTAACGATAATTCAAGATTTGCCAATGGTTCGTATTCATTCTTTATCTTGAATGTCATGCGATTGTTATCATTGGACAAAACATCTATATCCTTATCGTATCCGGCTGAAAGATAATAGGCCATTCGTTCACTCCCACCCTGGAGATTTACAGCGTATTGCTGAGCCACTCCCTGCCCATACATGTATTTCAAATATTGTTTCCGGATATCCATCTGACTGTACGCATTTATCTGGGCATTTGCTTCGGTGGAGGAGATTGTTCCTGCCCTCTCTTGAGCTAATAAATTTACTACCGGTGAGACGGCAGGATGATAAAAGGTATTGTTAAGGTAAGAGTCATAATAACCCTTATTAAACAGCGTCTCTTCCACATCAACATAGTCCCCCGATGAAATCGTACGTAGAGACATGAGGTCCGGCTTACCTGTCACACTGACGCTGGTGTTTACTTCTACTTTCAGTGGTTGATTAAAATGTCCATTCTTAGTAGTAATTACTACTACGCCGTTGCCTGCCCTGGTACCCCAAATGGAAGATGCGGCGGCATCTTTCAAGATGGTTATGCTCTGCACGTCATTGGGATTGATATTATTGATATCTCCATCATAGGGGAAATTATCTACAATGATCAGCGGGTCCTGTGGCCCATTGATGCTGCTTAGCCCCCTGATGGTAAAACCTAATTTCTTCTGATAGGATACTTTATTATCAAAAGAAACACTACTGGCTACGCCATTCAATCTATCCAGGATATTTGTTCCAACCTGTTCATTGAGCACAGCATTATCAATCTGTGTAAAAGAACCGGTTGCTCTTTCCTTAGGCATTTCCTGATAGCCGGTGCTGACCGTAACCCCCGATAAAGTATTAATACTGCCCTTCAAGATGACAGTTAATTTTTTATTTCCATTTAACCTCACTTCTGCGGGTTGAAATCCAATAGCGCTGACTTCTAATATTTCATTTTGATTTACATTAATTAAGAGAAAATTCCCTTTATCATTACAGGTAGATCCATGGTTCGTTCCTTTTATCCTCACAGTGGCCCCTGCAACAGGCTCACCCTTTTCATTTATCACTGTGCCATGGATAACTGTTGTATCAAGAAAGGTTTCCTGGTAAGGGTATGGAGATGATTGCCGGTTTTTCAATCCATTTACATTTGCATCGCATGTCCTTGCCTCTGGATGACGATTTGGAAATGCCTCTCCGGCCTTTGCCCGAAGTAGGGATGTCCAAATGAGGCAGGTGACAGTTGATAATATCATTAATCCCATCTTAAATCTTTTATTCATGATTTTAGTTTTAGAGAGTTAAAATAATAGCTGTTTTTTACGAACTACTTATTTGTTGTCTGATATAACGGCTACATTTATTGTACGCCACGTTTCTTGCACCTCAAAGCCTGCCGATTCAAGAGCCTGTATTATATTACCCGGTGAAAGGGTATCCGGCATGTTTATATCCACATTCTTTTTTAGGCCGGTTTCATCAATGACTGGAATTTTAAAATAATTCAGGTTTAGTTCTTTCACCAGTTCAGATACAGGAAAATTGCGTACATATTTTGGCTTGTCTTCCCTGCCCATCATGTAGTCGGTCTTCCCACCTTTAGTAATAGATTTGTCAGCGTACGGAGTGGATTTTAGCACCCAGCATTTTATTCTTCTCTTCTGATCAGTTACCTTTGTATGAAATGTTCTTTCCAGATCACGCTGCATGTATTCCATCATTTTTTGACGGGAGACCGGAGGTACATTGATATCATAAGAATATACCTGAGAATACCAAGAACTATCTCTGTATCCATTATATCGAAAATCAGCAGAATCTCTTGTTTCTATAATGATCCGGTTGGGCAGGAATTGCATCAGATTTTGATAAGCCAATTGATAGAGGTATAAGAATGGCATATTTGTTACGTACATACCTGTGTAAAGAGTATCAGCGATTCCATCTGAACCTCTTAATCCCATCCTGCTTCCTAAGCCGTCAATCTGCCCTTTATATAACAGGGAGGAAGAAATAGATTGTCCGGATAATGAATTAGCTCCATAGACTAAGGCGGAAAGCTGGCGATGCCCGATATCAAAGAAAACGTCCTTTTTCATCCGCATAGTTACTTTCTTCCCTTCGATAATGTCTTTTATATTCCCGGCGGTAACCTCTTCAGCCCCTGTAATTGCCAGCACAACTCCATTATTGCTGATCCATACTTCATGAGGTATTGTTCTCCTTGGGAAATATTGATCAAGAATTTCGCAGTTCAGAACAATAGGCAGCCTAATGGTTACACCGCTCCTATCTTTCAAATTTTTAAGGACGCGCTCTATTTTTGGCGGATTATCATGCCATATCCTGGTGTTTCCATTCACTAAAATAATTTGCAGATCATTCTTAAACTGGCGTGACAGGGATTGCATGTGCGGAAAGTAACCGATACAGGCACTGCAGGAAGTGGACCAGAAATCCAGAATGATCAGCTTTTTATTTTGAAAATCGGATAATTTGGCTGTCTTAGCAGGATAGTTCATCACCTCATTGAAGACAACATCCGGCACAGTATCGCCAATACTTAAGGATTTTATTTCAGGAGGTGATTGGGCATGCAGGCATGTGGCAAGGCATACCATCCCTGTGATGAAAAGTATGAGTTTTTTCATGGTGATTTGCTTTGGTGAAATAAAAAATGAGACTGAGAGATAATAACCGGGAGATAACGTATTATCTCCCGGCCTCATCAACCAAAAAACAAGTTGAAGCTATCAAATGGGATTGCGAGGCTTCTTCGCCCAATTACTTTGAAGGAGATACAACTCGTGGTGATAGTAGTAAATATGCATGGCTATGGTCTAGCTGGTTTGCAATAACTCTGAACATACTTTATAAGTGAGAACCCGCCGGACGATAATGATAAGAAGCACATATAAAAAAAGCGTAGGTCCCACCTACCGATTTGAGGCCCTCGGAGAGCCCTGCCACGAATAGATGAGCCCACGCCTAAACGTGAGCCCTTCACCTATTGTCCCGTGGCATTGAAATTTCCGAGGTTTCAAATCGAGACTTTAAGCGAATAGCTTCAAATTAGTTTATGAAGAATCGCTAAAATTAATATTCCAAAGCAAATATACATAATACTACTTAAACTACAAAATTATTTTTAAGTAATATTTTGTTGTCATGCAAAGAAGTCATTTTGTAAAATGGCTAAGTATCATAATAGAATTGTAACTAAATTAATAGGAGAAAATATTAAGAAGATCCGAAATAAACAGAATCTGGAAATCGAAGATATCGCAGAGATAACAGGGTTTCATCGTAATACGATTAATTCTATTGAACGAGGAGCTAACACTGATTTGAGCCATTTCGTTGAAATCGCCTTTGCATTAAATAAACAGCCGAAAGAGATACTAGAAATAGACTTTGAGATTAAGCCCAGGAATTCGTTGTCTAAAACGAGGAAAGAGAAAAATAGGTTAACAGTTCGAATATTAATGCTTATAGAGGAAGGATTTTTTAAAAAAGAGAAAACAACCCGAGAAGTATGTGATGCGCTAACAGGAAAATATCCTGAATCTACCCATATAGCTACAAAGAATATTTCGGTTATTTTAATGAGGCAGGCACAGCAAAAGAAACTGAGAATTATAAAGCACGGTCGTAAAAATTCATACCAAACTATTAGAAAGAAATAGTCTGACTAAATCGAGATTATTTTTTCAGCTTTCAGCTTACTTTTTTACAAAGCCAACAGATACTCCGGCAATGTCGGCCGCATAGGCATCCATCATGCCAATTTTTATGATAAGTTGTAAACTACTCTGTTCCTACCTTATGTAGAGTCATTCATTCAGCATACCTGTTCGACCCACCCCATAAAATGATACGCAACTAATTAAAAGAAGAAATTTTGGAATATTAAAGAGACAAAAGGTATTTCTTCATTAAGAAGGCCCTCTAACTACTAAAGCCACTTCAGCTCATACTCACATTTCTCCCCTCCCGAAAAATTACTTAACTTTATGAAAGACTTTTGATCAAAGATGGTAATGATGCTTCTAAAATTTATGGTATTGATTCCTGGATTGAATACGGAGGTATCTCGTCATGGATATGAG
>SCQT01000129.1 GCA_004322015.1 Chitinophagaceae bacterium | reverse complement strand
GTAGTGCGTATGCCTCTCGCTTCCAATTCATCATTATAAACTGAATCTAATTTCCTCATTTGATAAGGCTGATTGCTTATCTGCTCTGCCATAAAATACCAGGAAGGATTGGAAGGATTCTCCAAACTGTCAGAGGAAGGATTACGATGATTTTCCATTATAAAAAATCCGTGCCGGGGACGATCATCCTGTGATCTTTGCTCCGATGGCTGAAAAGCGGTTTTATGCGGAAGGCCGGTGTCGGGATGAGCTGCCATATAGGCTTTCATGTCGGCAAAGCCTTTCCGTCCCACTGCTTCCGCCAGCGCCCCGCCGATTGTTCTTCCAAATTGATCATAAGCGATAAACCAGGCGTTATACAGCCAATATCCCTGCAATCCGATAATACCCAGGATACAAATGATCATCAGGATAAATATATAGCGAATGCGCTTTTTCATGTCCCAAAATATTTCTGTGGCAGCAAAACTAAATGCATTATTCAGACTGACATCGGGGTATTAACAGTAATTAACACTAAATATAGATAGTTAACAATATCCGATTGATACACATCTGATCTTTGCGGTGAAAGATAATCAAATTTATTTTTTAAAAATCAAGTAAGCCATGAAAAAAATAACCTTGTTTTCTATTTCCTGTGTGCTGGCCACAGCTCCTTTTGCAGGGTCTGCACAGCAGCATAATTCAGGTATCGTGAATTATGCAGTGACTGTACAACGGAATAGTCCGGGTACAGGAGGGCAAAACATGAGCAATGCCAACAGCGGTGATGATGCCGGCGGAGGATCCGATGTGTTTATAATGGAACGGACCCTCACCTTTAATTCCGCCGGCGGTAAACTATCTTCCCCTTCCTTTGGCGGACGGCAGCCGCAGGGACAGCGGGGTAATTTCAGCAGAAGAGGATCGAATGAGGAGTATGTGGATTTTGTCAATAAAAAATATATCCGTGCTTTTAAACGCGAAGGAAATGATACCACTTTTTATATTTCACAGGATGTGAGAAATGCGGTAAACTTTCAGCCTTCCGATAAAACTAAAAAAATAGCAGGTTACACTTGTCAGAAAGCGACGGCTCAGTTGCGCAATACGACTTTTACCATTTGGTACACGAAAGACATCCCTGAAAATTTTTCTCCTGTGGATGGATTGGTTCCGCCCGACGGAGGTTTTGTGTTAGGATTGGAAAGTGATCGGATGGAATATAAGGCCACAAAAGTGCAGTTACAGGATATAAGCAACAATGAAGTGCTGATGCAGGGACCATCGGTACAGTTAACGCAGGATCAGATACGTGAAATGCGCAGGCAGATGTTTCAAAGAAGAGGAAACGGCGGAAATCAGTAGGCAGGTAGTCCTGAAGTTTCGGGAGCAGTATAGCCATTAAACAATCAAACAATAAAAACAATAAAACCCTATCATCTTTAATCGGTTCTATAACCTTTAATTATTTATGTTGAAACCTTTTAGTCATAAATCTCTTTAACAGTCATGCGTATTTTAATCTTATTTGCCGCGGTATTACTACTTTCAATCACATCGTTTGCTCAATCCGGAGGCTTTATTAAAGGAAAGGTAACGGATAGAAAAGAACAGCCTCTGGAGAGAGCGAGCGTAAGTTTATTGAATGCGGCGGATTCATCGGTAGTATTGAATGTTTTTACGGACATAAAAGGAGCGTTTACATTGCATGATCTGAAAGAAAACAAGTATTTGTTATTGGTTACTTATTTGGGGTATCAGCAGATACAAAAACTGATCATGATTACACCGGAAAAGCTGAGTGTGGACCTCGGTACCTTAATAATGAAAGAAAAGTCAGTGGATCTCAAGGGTGTGACAGTCACTGAAATAGCCCCTCCTGTGGCATTGAAGGGAGACACGCTGGAATTCAATGCCGGATCTTTTCAAACCAGGCCCAATGCGGTTGTGCAGGATTTATTGGCCAAGATCCCCGGACTCCAGATAAATAAAGATGGCACCGTGACTGCTGAAGGAGAAACCGTGACTCAGATCTATGTGGACGGCAAGCCATTTTTCGGAACTGATCCTAAATTAGCTTTGCAAAACCTTCCGGTGAATGTGATTGACAAAGTGCAGGTATTTGATAAAACATCCGATCAGGCCGCCTTCACCGGTATTGATGACGGCAACACCACGAAAGCCATTAATCTGACGATCAAAAAGGACAAGAAGAAAGGATTATTCGGAAGAGTATCCGCCGGCGGGGGCACGGATGACCGTTTCGCTGCTAATGCCAGTTTATTTCATTTCAATAATGACCAGCAGATATCTTTTCTCGGCAGCGGGAATAACACTAATAATTTAGGATTTACTTTTAATGATATCCGCAGCTTTTATGGCGGCGGTGGAGGTGGCGGTGGTCGCGGCGGTGGAAGACCGCCGGGCGGCGCTTTCCTGGGCGGTATGTCTGTGCCCGGGCAAAACGGAGAAACAACCGCCTGGATGGCCGGATTGAACTACCGGGATCAGTGGGGTAAGAAACTGACCGTCACCGGTGATTATTTTTTCAATAATACTTCCAATAATGTGATGCAGGATCAGGATCTGCAATATGTGTTACCCGATACTTCCTATTATAACAATCAGAAAAGTCATTCCCTGAATAATTCAACTAACCAGCGTTTCGATATGCGAATGACTTACCAGATTGATTCATCCAGTTCTTTATTGTTTACGCCTTCTGTAAGCTACACTGCCAACAATTACGCGATGCAAAGCACATATAATGCGTTGGACTCAAAGCAATTGCCGGTAAATCAGGGCAGTAATCATTATACCAACAACGCTACTTCTCCCAACATCAGCGGAAACCTCCTGTACCGGAAAAAATTCAACAAGGCCGGACGAACGCTTTCCGTTAATTTAAACGGCGGATATAACACCAATAATGCCGATGGAATTAACCAGTCGAACACGCAATATTTCCAGGGAAGCGGCAAAGAAGATTCCGTCAATCAGACTTTTGTGCAGGATAATACCGGAAAAAACTGGGGAGCTAACATCACTTATACTGAACCGCTTTCAACTTATAATCTGCTCGAATTTCATGCCGGTCACAGCTACAATCTCAGCTTATCGGATAAAAATACCTTTAATCAAAACCCCTTTAGCGGGAAATTTGACAGGATAGATTCCGTTTATTCCAATTCTTTCAGGAATACGTTCAATACCAATACGGCAGGTATCAATTTTCAAACTAAAAAACTAAGGTATAATTATACGCTTGGATTGAATGTGCGGCAAAACGAACTGACCAGTTATTCCATTACCGGAGATTCCGCTTTTAAGCAAAACACGGTCAATTTATATCCGCAGGCTTTTTTCAATTACACCTTTACCAAAAACAGGCGATTGCGTTTTTACTACAGAGGTACCACTCAACAGCCCTCCTTATCTCAGTTGCAGCCCGTTCCGGATAATTCCAATCCATTGAATATAAAAGTGGGTAATCCCGATCTGAAACCTTCTTTTACCAATTCATTCCGGTTAAATTACCGCTCTTTTGATATGAGCAATTACCACATGTTTTTTGCCATGTTGAATTTCAGCACAGTGTCTGATGATATTGTAAATGCGAGCAGCTACAATAACTCCGGTCAGCAAACCACCCAATATGTCAATGCAAACGGGAATTATAACGGCAGTGCATTTATTACAGCCGGGCTTCCTATCAGGGATAGTAAGAATATGATCAATTCCCGCACGTCTTTTAATTTTGGCAGAGATGTCAGTTTCATCAATGCAGCTAAAAGCATCGCCAAAACATGGAGTGTAACACAGGGATTGGATTTCAATTATGCTTATAAGGAATTATTCGATTTCCGGCTTGCAGGAAGCGTTAATTATAATAATGCTTCCTACTCGTTACAAAAGAATCTGAATACAAATTATTTTAATTACGAAGGCTCTCTTGATTTCAATATTAACCTGCCTGCACATTTTATGATACAAACCGACTTTGATTACACTGCCAATACCGGCAGAGCAGCAGGGTATAATCAGAATATTGCGATGTGGAATGCATCAGTTCAAAAATATATTTTCCCAAAGCAACAAGGGCTGATAAAGTTGCAGGCATTTGATATCCTGAATCAGCATACCAGCATTACCAGAAATATCACGGCCAATTATATAGAGGATGTGCGTACCAATGTGATACCTCAGTATTTTATGCTCAGCTTCACCTATTTCCTGAATAAATTCCCGGGACAGGAGAGTGGCAAAGGAATGCGCGGATTTTTTTTCAGACCGGACAGATTTCGTGACGGAATTTAAAAATTATAAGAAGTATCTATGAATTTCACTAAGAAGATCGTTATTATTTCGTTTCTTCTCATAGGTTGGATAATAAAAGTGCAGGCGCAGGATGCTGCTCCACGGATCCCACAGACGAATATTGACAGCAGCGTTTTGCAAAAGAAAGATCCGCATCCGGCTATCCCCCGAACGGATGTTATAGATGTGCTGACTAATGTATTGCATATTCATCATACAGGCAGGACAGATACGGGCGGCAAGGTGCATGACGACATGCATGTGGCGATAGTGCCTGCTTTGGGTTATACCATGCTGACCGGGTTTGCGGGCATAGTGGCGGCGAATGCCGTTTTCACTACCGATGAAGATACACAGTCCAATCTTTCCAATATACTTACCAGCATTACCTATTCGCAGTATAAGCAGATGATATTTCCCATCCAGTCCAATATATGGTCTAAAGGGAACCTTTACAATATTTCCACCGACTGGCGTTATTTGCAATATCCATCTTATACTTACGGATTAGGCGGTAAAACGAAGCTCAACAGGGGATACAGCATTGATTATTCTTATGTGCGCTTGTATCAAACCGTTTCGAGACATATCGTGTCCGGTCTGTATGCCGGCCTGGGATATGATTATGATTATTTGTGGAATATCCGGGAAATTGATCCCCCTGCAGGCAAAAAAACCGGCTTTGAGAAATACGGATTCAGTTCCACGGAAGTGGCTTCAGGCATTACCGCCAGCCTTTTATTCGATTCCCGTCAAAACCCCGTCAATCCGGATCAGGGATATTATGCACATATAGTGTACAGGCCCAATTTTACTTTTCTTGGCAGCAGTTCTGACTGGCAATCGCTGCAGATTGATCTGCGGCGTTATATCAGGTTATCTTCTTCTTCGGAAAATGTGCTGGCATTCTGGAGCTTTGACTGGTTTACTTTACACGGACATCCACCCTACCTCTTGTTGCCTGCCACAGGATGGGATCCTTATAATAATACGGGCAGAGGATATGTCCAGGGCAGATTCAGGGGTAAAAATATGCTCTACCTCGAAAGTGAATACCGGTTTGGAATTACCCGCAACGGACTTTTGGGCGGAGTTCTCTTTGCCAATGCTGAATCATTTTCTCAGCCCAGATCCGGCTATTTTGATGTCATAGCTCCCGGATATGGCTTAGGCCTCCGGCTGAAATTAAATAAGTTTTCCAAAACAAACCTGGCATTAGATTATGGATTCGGAACCCAGGGTTCGCGCGGTTTTGCCGTTAACCTGGGAGAAGTATTATAATTAATAATATAGTTTACAGCCTGTTTTTATAATAAATCAGCTTATGGATTCCGTTTATATCCTATAACATTCGGGATAATCATCAAATGTCTTTATGCAATACCAACTTGCTGTCAATGATTTCGCGGCAGGCGGTCGTTTCTTTTTCTCCGTTTAACTTCCCCAGCAATATCTCCATGGCCTTTTCTCCCTGCTTTTCCGGAAATTGTTCAACGGAAGCTAAGGGTGAATCATTCAGATAGTAATTCACGGAGATATTGGCAAAACTGACCACAGTCACATCTTTGTTGATCTTTAATTTTTGTTTCCTGATATATTGAATAGCATCCAGCGCCACATAATCATTGAATACGAGAATAGCCGTAGGTCTCTTCTTTACAGAAAGTAGCTCTTTAATAGCCGATTCGGTGCTTTCTGTATTCAGTAAAGAATGTTTTATAAGATTAGGGTCTGTCTTAATTTGATGACGATCCAGTGCTGCCATGTAACCCTCTTCCCTTTCCCGGGAGGCTGTAAGACAATCGGGCCCGTTGAGAAGCCCGATATGGGTGTGTCCCCTGGAGATCAGCAAATTCATGGCCTCTTCGGTCCCCTTTTTCAGATTACATCGCACGAAAGAAATATTATCTATTGCCGGAATGCGGTCGAAGAAGACAACAGGGATGTGATATTTTCTCAATTCCTCAAAATGCGTAAAGTTGCTTGTATCTTTAGCCACAGAGGCAATCAACCCGTCAACCCGGTGTCTGGACATGGCATTGACCACTGCACGCTCCCTCTCCTGATTGTCCCTGGACTGGCCGATCAGCACTGTGTATCCTTTTTCCATTGCCACATCTTCCATGCCTGAGATCGCTTTGGAAAAAAACTCTTCTCCTAAATAAGGGAGTATCACACCAATCGTTTTTGTTTTGCCTTCCTTAAAGAACAAAGCGGTCTGATTAGGGATATAATTCAACCTCTCAGCCAGCTCCCGCACCTGTAATTTCGTTTTGAGCCCAATGCTTGAATGATCGTGCAATGC
>SCQT01000128.1 GCA_004322015.1 Chitinophagaceae bacterium | reverse complement strand
AATAGACAAAGAAGTGTACGAACAGCAGTATAAAGAACAAAGAATAAAATGGCTTGAAAAACAGGCACTTAAATTAGGCGGCACCCTAACATTTGGCTAATGTTTCTTAGGAGCAAAAAGTAACACAATATCAATTTATACGAAAATCGGGTCCTATTTGCTCTCTTGTATTAAAGCGGATAATCATTAATTATTTTCAGATGAAACCGAGATGGATATTATTAGGAATTTTATGTTTTATACAAACTTCTGTATTGGCAGTGAAAATAAACCAACCATTGATTTTCTGCGGCGGTGTGTCGAATGACCTTTACAAGGTTTTGAAAGAAAATGGATTTACAGTTAAGAAATATAATCTTCCTGCAGATGCCATAACCTCATCGCCTATAGGTTCTGCTGTTTTTATAGTCGCAGATGGTTACCCGGAAAAGAAGAATGAGGTAAACAGTAAATTATTAAGGCTCGCAAAAAAGAAAAATTTACGGCTTTATATTGAATATCCTGCTTCATTACCCGGTCTGGATATGTCAGATACGATATTTACGTCGCGTCTTGACCGCGCTATAATCACATCTGATGTTTTCGGCAAGGATTTAAAGCCGATGAGTATCCTTGGAATTAATGATTGTCATATACTTCAGGTAAAAGTTGACTCACCATTAATTGTACTTGGGAAGGTTGCGGGTTTTGATAAAGCAGTATATGGCATTAAGGATGTCAAAACTTATCCGGTATTATTCAGGCGGGGTAATGAAATGATAGCTATGACGAAATTAAGCAATTTTGCGACTGGGCGTTATAGTCCGACTCGTTCCTGGAAAGAGGTATGGGAATATATTTTATCATGGATGACCGGAAAAAAGAATATCCGTTTACATACCTGGTTAACCTATGTATCACCGACATATTCAAAAAGCGGAAAGATCCCTGTTGATGCTACCAGGTGCTGTGTTATAAATGGGATCAACTGGTATTTTAATGCGCACTTGTTTGTTGATTCATCCTGGAAGGCTTTATGGTTAAAGTATCAGGGCAATGGAACAAATCCTGTCGGACCTCCGGTTAGCCATAATTTACCGAACGGGAATGGATCTTTAGGTGTACTGGAGGGACCTACTTCTCAAATTAATTATAACGGGACACAGCAATACCGTTATTGGGTGCGGGCTGACGATCAGGGGGAAACCGCTTATACCCTTTCGGCAGCCGCTTCATTCCTTAACCGTCCTTCGTATGATAAGATCGCAGGTAATCTGATGGATTTTGTTTTTCATGGGTCTAATCTTAGGAGTGGTAACAAAGAAGATAAAAATAGTCCTGTTTTTGGCTTGATTGGATGGGCAGTCACCCATCCGGGCGTCTTTTATGGTGATGATAATGCCCGGTGTATGTTGGGCATGATCGGAGCTTCTACCTATATGCATACGGATAAATGGGATAAGGACATATTAGAAAATCTTCTATCCAATTTCAGGACCACCGGAAAGGAAGGTTTTAGAGGTGATCGGCTCGACTCTTCGGGGATTTTGATCCATGGCTGGCAGTATTATTGGGATAGGAATATCATCAATCCTCATCCTCATTTTGAATCATGGTTATGGGCCTGCTATCTGTGGCTATACGATAAGACAGGATATAAACCACTTTTGCAAAAGACAGAAATGGCGATTAAGATCACCATGGAAGATTATCCCGACAAGTGGAAATGGACCAACGGGTTGCAACAGGAACGGGCAAGGATGATTTTGCCGTTGGCCTGGTTAGTAAGAGTAAGCGACACGAAAGAACATAGGGAATGGCTCAATAAAGTTGTCACCGACCTGCTCTCCTATCAGGTGCCAAGTGGGGCTATAAGAGAGGAACTGGGCGCTCCGGGTCTGGGGAGTTATGGGCCGGTTAAATCAAATGCTGATTATGGGAAGGGCGAGGCTCCATTAATATTTAAAAATGGAGATCCTGTAGCTGATATGTTATATACCTGCAACTTTGCGTTTTTCGGTTTAAATGAGGCTGCTCATGCTACAGGCAACAAAAAGTATTTAGAGGCTGAGAAGAAGTTGGCTGATTTCCTGATGCGAATACAAGTGAAAAGCAATAAATTTCAGGATATAAACGGAGCCTGGTTTAGAGCCTTTGATTATAAATTATGGGACTATTGGGCATCAAATGCCGATGCAGGATGGGGCGCCTGGAGCACACTTACCGGATGGACCCAAAGCTGGATATTGACAACAGAAATCTTAGTTAAAAGAAATCAAAGTTTTTGGGAGCTGACAAAACATTCCCAAATAGATCAATATATGAAACCGACTCTGAAAGTGATGTTTCCACAAGGATCAGATGAAAAGATACTTAGCAATTAATCGGCATAAAAGAATTTTAAATTAACTAATGAATTAAAAATATGAATCGTCGTATGAACCATTAATTATCATCTATTTATTTTTTTAGGATTAGGTAGTTAGTTCTCGTTTTACTGGAATAAGGGCATTGCCATAGCGACCTTAGAAAAATGGCGTTAAAAAATTTGCGAAAATGAAGCGTCAAACGGAAAATATGATCGGATTTACACTAAAGTTGAGTATAGCAATTGCTAAACCAGAGGCAAAAGTTGGTCGGAGCATTATTCTCCGTAGCGTAATTGAGCAAATTTTAGTCATTTTTCTCCCGAATATTCGGGAAGTCTTGAATTTTCTTTGGTTCTTTCTTTGTTTTAAGACAAAGAAAGAACACTATGATTAGGGGGTAACGTGCTTTAACTACCTTCTATATTTTTTTTAATCATCTCCTTATGGCCCCATCGCCATATTCCTTTTCCGCCCGGACTCATTCCCAAAATAAATCCTTCTATGTCTGAACTCCCCCCTCAGCGGCCTTTCCCTTCCTATAGTAATTTTCTTCAATTTC
>SCQT01000127.1 GCA_004322015.1 Chitinophagaceae bacterium | reverse complement strand
CGGAACGGCCCTGCGGGCTGCCGGAAAACATCCTCCGGCTCAAATATCACTCCAGCATATGTAAAATATAAACGTTTAACACTTAGCTAAAGTGGTCAACGTTTTTTAGGCATGAACAATGAACAAACTAACAACCGATAACTGACAACTGACAACAGTTGAAAATTGAAACAATGCATCAAGCGCTACGTATCATATTCTTAGGTACCCCTGACTTTGCAGTACCTTCTTTAGATATCTTACACAAGAACAATTTTAGTATAGTGGCTGTAGTGACTGCGCCCGATAAGCCTTCGGGCAGAGGATTGAAGGTTCAAGAAAGCAGTGTTAAAAAATATGCGGTTGAACATCATTTACCTATATTACAGCCAACTAAATTAAAAGATCCATCATTCATAGAAGAACTTAGTTCATTGAAAGCAGATCTTCAAGTTGTCGTAGCCTTCCGTATGTTGCCTGAAGCGGTCTGGAATATGCCGCCATTGGGAACGATTAATTTACATGCTTCTTTACTGCCGCATTATCGCGGTGCAGCGCCGATCAACTGGGCCGTTATCAACGGTGAAAAAGAAACAGGCGTCACTACTTTCAAGCTGCTGCATGCCATAGACACAGGTCAGATAATTGACCAGAAAAAAGTAGCTATCGGAAATGAGGAAACGGCAGGAGAACTGCATGACAGGCTGATGCTTGAAGGTGCGCAATTATTATTGAAAACGGTGCAAAGCTTCGCGGATGGGAATTATCAATTAACTCCGCAATTTTCCTTATCAGATAACACACATATAATCAAAACCGCACCTAAAATCTTCAAAGAAGATTGCAGGATAGACTGGAATAAAAATGTAAATGAAATTTATAATCTCGTACGCGGTTTAAGCCCCTCCCCTGCTGCATGGACGACGCTGAATGGGAAGCAGCTAAAGATATTCTTTGGAAAAAAAAATACCAGCCTTGCCTTCTCCGTTCCCGGAACAGCAGAAACGGATCATAAAACCTATATAAGAATTGCATGTAAAGAAGGTTGGTTATATCTGACTGAAATACAATGGGAAGGGAAAAAACGCATGGGCGTAGAAGAATTTTTAAGAGGATTCAGGGAAGATCCGGTGGTCGGATAAGAGGTGAATGGTCAATCGTGAATGGTCAATCGTCAATCGTCAATTATGTTCAAAGGACTTCGGGAAATAGTAAATAATGAACTGAAGAACATGGAACAAGGAACCTAAGTAGGATGATTTGATAGTACTCAGCGATGCATCAACTACAAACACAAAACAAAAACTAACACGAGCGGCAAACGACAATCTCACTGTTTCGGATATTGTATTTCACACCAGAACCTGGATTGGGTTACTCCCAACTCCCCTGTGGCTGCGTCGCTGATCTTAATGAGAAGATTATAATTTTCAGCGCCCTGGGGGAGCGCATCCAGTATCTTTACCAAAATAGATTTTTGGTTCAGCGGATTAATCACTTTGACAATCGTTCCTCTCGGCAAATCATTACATAATGCATAATATCTTCCCGAACCGGGCTTTACATTACTTTTAAACCATCCGGCCGCACCTTTTTTACTTGCAATATTCACTCCGTTCTCAGTTTGACGCATATATTGTTGTTCAAACTCACTGGCCGCGGAAGCGGCTGATTCTGCAACTACAGCTTGTTCTGCCCCGACTCCCGCCGGGGTTGATGACTCATGAGAAGTTTGCGATGAATTTTCATTGGTGGCAGGAATTGTTTGTCTGGCAGTTATATGACCGGGTACACGAGTTACTCTGTTCAGCATGATATCAAAGCTATCCGGCTTTTCTTCCACCGGCGATCGGGGTGGAGATATCTTCGCTTCTTTTTTAACGACTACCTTCTTATCTGCAGACGCTTTCATATCTTTTTTCAGTGCCGGCTCTTCCTCCGGTTTTGTTTTGGAGACAGGAGTTTTTGAGCCATTCGTTTTTACGAAAAATGCATCGTTATTTTCATCCACAGGAACAGGAGCAGCAGTATGAATATTCCTGCTTGCATTCTCCGAAGCTATTACTTCACTAAGAAAGGCGCCGTTATTATTGGCAGAGGTATTGTTATTTCCCGGATTAGCCGACTTCCCGGCATTATTATCTATTCTCTCATTTTTAGCGGATGCCGCCTGTTGTTCATGAGCGGTCGTTTCGTGTTCCGTTTTCGGCAATCCCTGTACGGCATCTTTGTCAGTCACATTCTTATTCACTGCTATGGAATTACCCCCCCCTTTTTTCAACCAGCCGACTATTAAATATTGTCCTGACCTGACCTCATTCCCTGATAATCCGTTCCATTTCTGCAATAATGCACCAGAAACTTTATCATGCAACTGGCTGATGTGGTATAATGTCTCCCCTTTCAACACCTTATGATATAAGGGTATAAGGCCTGTGGTATTTATACCGGAAGATTGATCAAAGTTCTCCTTATTTAAGGGTATTTTAACAAGTTGAAAAAGCCGTACCCGGCTTTGCAGGGTCAGGTGATTGAAATCCGCCAGTTCTTTTGGATCTACATGATATTTTCTGGAGAGGGAATAAAGTGTTTCTTCTTTAGTGACCACATGGTAAATATACATTCCCTGTTTGCCGGGAACGACCACCAGGGTATCCTGTACACTCTGTGCATTGGAGAAAATAACAGCGCCAAACAGCGTGACTATTAAAAAGATATATTTCCTCATAATGCCGCAAGTTACTGCAAAAACCTTTCCACAAAAACCATACAACAAGATTCAACAAATGATCCGCAATCAAAAAATCACAGATGAAGAATCTATAATCCTCGCCTTTTACATTCCGCATTGATCAGTGATAATTCCCTTCCCATTTGTCCTGCTATAGACGAATTCTCCTCCGCCCGGCGGATAAGGTAAGGCAATACATCCTTTACCGGACCATAAGGCAGATACTTGGATACCGGATAACCGGCCTTTGCCAGATTGAAAGTGATGTTATCACTCATGCCGTATAATTGCGAAAAATGAACATCCGGGTAATCATGGGAAATCCCTTTTTCGTGTAGGAGGCGGGCGCCTAACATGCTGCTTTCTTCGTTATGTGTTCCTATAAAAACTGCCATATCCTCCAAATGATCAATACAAAAGCGAACCGCTTCATTGTAATCCTGATCTGTGGAATCTTTATCTTTCTGAATAAGAGAAGGATAGTTCATATCCGCTGCGCGTTTACGTTCTTTTTCCATGTAAGCGCCACGTACCAATTTGGCGCCAAGCGTATAATTATTTTGTTGTGCTTTAGTAAAAGATCTTTTTAGAAAACCCAAACGATCATGACGATACAATTGAAAAGTATTATAAATGACCCCTTTTTCTTTATTGAATTCTGCCATCATTTCATCTGCCAGATCGTCCACGGGCTGCTGGATCCAGCTTTCTTCCGCATCAATCAGCACGCCTATATGATGGTCAAAAGCATGTTTGCATATCGTATAAATACGCTGCCGGACCCGCCCGAATTCCTGCTTTTCTTCCCCGGTCAACGGATCACCGGCATGTATTTTTTCCAATAATGCCAACTGTGCGAATCCCGTGACCTTTAAGCTGATGAATGGAATGTTGGACTGCAGGGACGCATGCTCAATAGCCTTTTTGAATTCTACAATCGCATGATCGTAATTTTCCTCTCCTTCAGAAGCTTCTACCCCATAATCTAAAATAACACCTACATTAAATCTTGCCAATCGTTGAGCCGTCAGGGCAGCTTCCTCCAAATTCTCTCCACCGCAAAACTGTTTAAAAACCGTATTCCGGATCAATCCTTTAACGGGCAATCTTAACTTAAGGGCAGCGGGTGCTAAGACGGATCCTGCTTTCACAAGCCATCCATCATGCATTATGGAAAAAATAAATCGTGTTTTTTTGAGTTCTTTATCCGATAGGTAGGCAAAAGCAGCTTCGGTATTATCAAAAGAAAGTCTGAAAGGTTGTTCCGTCATGTCAGAATAAAATAATGCCGCAAATGTAGAGTAAACCAAATAATCCAAAGTTCATGCCTGATAAAAAAATCAATACAGTTAATTAATTTACTACCTTTAATGGCAAATATCAGCCATGAAGTCATTATTTCTTTTAATGACAGCCTTGTTTTATTGCATGCTTTCTAATGCGCAATCCTCCATGAATTGCTGCAGTCCAACCCGGCAATTTGCCTTATTTGCCTCCGATGTTCAATTTATCAGGGCTCATGCTGCTCCATTGCCATTCGTATTAAAGGACCCGCAGGGAAAAATGATCCGTTTTAAAACTAACGACGGAGGGGCAGGAGAGGGATATTTTGTAAGATCTTCCAAACCAACAGAAAATTATTTACTCGTATTCCAGGAATATTGGGGATTGAATGATTATATCAGGCAAATGTGCGATCAACTGCAGCATGACCTGGGAGGCGATATTAATGTGCTTGCACCGGACCTTTACGACGGGAAGGTAACCTCCAATCCGGAAACGGCCGGGCAATATGTGGAGGAAGTAAAAGATTCACGCGTGAGAGCCATTATCAGCGGAGCGCTGGATTATGCGGGAAAAGGAGCAAAGATTTACACTATCGGATGGTGCTTTGGCGGAGGATGGTCATTGCAAGCTTCCCTGATAGCCGGCAAACAGGCAGATGGGTGTGTGATGTATTATGGATTACCTGAAAAAGATATTAAAGTCTTAAAAGCCCTGCATTGTGATGTCTTAGGAATTTTTGCCAATAAAGACGGATGGATCACACCAATGGTGGTGGACGAATTTGCGGCTAACATGAAAAAAGCGGGCAAAACACTGATCGTTCACCGTTATGATGCCAATCATGCTTTTGCTAATCCGAGTAATCCGCATCATAATGAAGCTGACACCAAAAACGCTTATGCCTACACTTTGCAGTTTTTAAAAGCAAGAATAAAATAAATGCAAAAACCTACAGATTTCTATCACAGTACAGGACCCGAGCCGCATCGTATCCGCACAAAATTGATCTTAAAAGAACATCCTGAAGTCAGAAAGTTAATAGGGAAAAACCGTAAGACTTTTTGGGCAATTTTTGGAATAGTCTCCTTTCAAATTCTTCTTGCTTATTTATTAAGAGATAAGCCATGGTGGCTTATGTTAATTGCAGCTTACCTGATAGGTGCCTTTGCCAATCATGCATTATTCGTAATGATCCATGAATGCGCTCATAATCTTATATTTAAAAAAAAGTCGCTGAATACACTTTCTGGAATCTTAGCCAATCTTCCGCAAATTTTTCCCAGCTCTGTCTCTTTTCAACGTTATCATCTGAAACATCATTCGTTTCAGGGTAATCATGATTTAGATGCCGATCTGCCTGATTTTTGGGAAGCGAAGCTGATCAATAATTCATTTTGGGGGAAAGCATGCTGGTTTTTGATGTATCCGGTTTTTCAGGCTATTCGTACCTTCAGGTTGAAAGAGATTAAGCCGGTAGATAAATGGGTCATTTTAAACTGGTCTGTTCAAATAGCTTTCAATGTCAGTATTTGGTTATTCATCGGTCCCGAAGCTTTTTTGTATTTGTTGCTCAGCTTTTTCTTTTCAGTAGGACTGCATCCGTTGGGCGCCAGGTGGATACAGGAACATTATTTAGTGTTAGATGAGCATCAGGAGACATACAGTTACTACGGTATTTTTAATAAAGTGGCTTTCAATGTCGGTTATCATAATGAGCATCACGATTTCCCTTCAATCCCCTGGAATAAATTACCCGAATTAAAACAGGATGCCCCCGATTTTTATGATAATTTATTATATCATACTTCATGGACAAAGTTATTTTTTCGATTTTTATTTGATAAAAAGCTATCTCTTTTTTCAAGGATGATACGCAACAACCGGGGTAAAATAGCTTTAACGGATGAATCAAAACCAGATGCTGAAATAATCAAAGCAATATCCAATTAAAACCGCTGGATAATCCTAAAGCATATTGCATATAAAAAAAGTAGTTTTTACCTTTATCCTTTCTAAATTTTATTAAAATATCATCCATGAACAAAATAACATGCTGCTGCCTGGTTGCATTGATTGCCACCGCAGGCTGTCAGAGCCAAACTAAAACAGCTTCCTCCGGGCAGCAATTTTCGCCTGCCGACACCATGCATTTTCAAATAGGCGTGCCCGCTGGAAATGCTTCCATGAAACCGGAACAGACAGAATATTATTCGCCGGTACCCCCGGTAGTTACACCCTCTACTTTTGACAGCATGCCTCCTCCGGCAGGTGCCATTGTACTATTTGACGGTCAGAACCTGAACAATTGGGTAAGCGCTAATGACACGACCCAGCCTGCCGGTTGGATTGTCAGCGGCGGAGTATTCACAGTTAAACCGGGTGCAGGCAATATTGAAACGAAACAGAAATTCGAGGATTACCAGTTACATCTGGAATTTCGTGAACCCATAGAAGATACGACTGATCATAAAGGGCAGGATTACGGGAACAGCGGATTATTTTTAGCTTCACTGGGAAAAGGAGATGCCGGATATGAACTGCAGATCCTGGATTCTTATAATATGTCCACTTATGTGAACGGGCAATGCGGGAGTTTGTACAAGCAATATCCCCCATTAGTAAATGCCTGCCGTCCTCCCGGCCAATGGCAATCTTATGATGTGATTTGGCACGCCCCGCGCTTTAATGCGGATAGCAGCCTGAAAAGCCCTGCTACCTGTACAGCTTTTCAAAACGGTATATTAATTCAGGATCATTCTATTTTAAGAGGCGCCACCTTGTATATCGGGCATCCCTATTACCTCATGCACGGACCATCACCCATTAAATTGCAAGACCATCACCATTCAGTCAGCTTTAAAAATATCTGGATAAGACCATTAAATCAATAGTCTTCGCACAGTTTACTATAAGTACAAAAGATTTGCAGGCAACAAATGAAATTGTCTGCAAATCTTTAACGGCTTTATCAGGCCTCAAAAGGGCGAAATAGGCTTACCAGCGACTATTGTGGCTGTTATTATCCTTTTTCTTGGGGGGTAATGCCTTATTGACCTTAAGGTTTCTTCCCCGTACATCTTTACCGTCTAAGCCATCAATTGCTTTAGAAGCCTGGTCATCATTAGGCATTTCCACAAAACCAAAGCCTTTGCTTCTTCCGGTAAATTTGTCAATGATAACCTTTACTGAACTGATTTCTCCAAAGGGGGCGAATAATTGTTCCAGGTCATTGTCCCTGACTTCATAGTTCAGATTACCTACGAAAATGTTCATGTCTGTACTTTTTAAAAAATGAAAATTGATATTGAATAAATGAAAATTGTTTACTTATCTGGCAAATGATTTTTGTCTGGAAGTCCGTTTAAATGAAGCATGGTCTGACCTTTTAGGTTTTCGTTCCTGCCCCATTTCAAATGTGGAATGTTGGGGACCATACTTTCTGTCCCTTAACCTGGAAAATTCAGGTGCATCCTCATTCCGTATCTCCACTCTTACCGGACGTTTCCCAAAAGAACGGCCTTTCATCCCCAGCGTCAGGGCATTTAATTTCTCCTGCTTTACTTTAATAAATGAAAAGCTATTTTTTATTTCAGAAATGATAATATCACTCCCCGAAATACCTGTTGTCTTAGCTATAAACAAGAGTAGTCCCCGTTTATCCAGACCATCATATTTCCCCAAATTAATATACAACTTTATTCTTTCCATTTCATCCTCAGCATGAGAACCATTGAATGGATCATCAATACTGCAGGGTTTAATGACCGGCAGGCGGCCGAATTCAAGTGAAATAAACCGGCTGATCAGTTCCTCCCGGCCCATGTTCTCCAATTGCTGAAGAATACCCGGTAAAATAGCTCCCATCCTGTCCTTATCAATTGAAACTCCTTTTACATTTTCTACAATGTGTAAAAGTTGTTGTTCCTGCACTTCTTTAATGGTAGGTAATTTCCCACGCTCAAATTTCCTCTTTAGAATTCGCTCAATAGTTTTGATTTTGCCTACATCTTGCGGCCCTGCCAGTGCGATGGAGATGCCTTTTTTCCCCGCCCGTGCCGTACGTCCGCTTCTATGAGTATAATTCTCCAATTCATCGGGAAGATTGTAATTGACTACATGGGTTACATCGTTGATATCAATACCACGGGCAGCCACATCTGTAGCCACCAGCATTTGCACCATTTTATTCCTGAAACGTTTCATCACCTGGTCCCTTTGCGCCTGCGACAGATCACCATGCAAAGCATCGGCGCTGTATCCGTCTTTGATCAAACGATCCGCCACTTGTTGCGTTTCTATCTTAGTACGGCAAAAGACAATGGCATAAATATCCTGATAATAATCTGCAATTCTTTTTAATGCTGCATATTTATCATGATTACGAACAGCATAATAAATATGTTCAATATTTTCATTTCCTGAATTTCTCGATCCTACAGTCACTTCGATGGGATCATGCATGTAATTTTTGGATATGCGCGATACCTCGTCCGGCATAGTGGCGGAAAAAAGCCATGTATTCTTTTCATGCGGTGTCTCTGATAGTATGGTGTCCAGATCCTCTTTAAAACCCATATTCAGCATCTCATCCGCCTCATCCAACACCACGTATCTGATCGTAGAAAGCCTTACTTTTTTCCGTTGGATCATATCTATCATCCTCCCGGGAGTGCCCACAATGATCTGGGCGCCTTTCTGAATTTCAAGTATCTGGTTCCGAATATTGGCTCCGCCATAAATAGCGGCCACATTGACTTCAGGAATATATTTGGAAAAATTTTGCAGGTCACGTGCTATTTGTATACACAACTCGCGGGTGGGGCAAAGGATAAGCGCCTGTGAATCGCGGGAATTAAAATCAAGCAGTGAAAGCAACGGCAAGCCGAAGGCAGCTGTCTTTCCGGTGCCTGTCTGTGATAAAGCAACTACATCTGTATTCCCCTCCAATAAAGACGGAATTACTTTCGATTGCACGGGTGTCGGTTCCTCAAAGCCCATGTCGCCTATAGCTTTTAACAGAGGACTACTTAACCCTAAGGTTTCAAATGAACTCATTATATTTTCTTATAAATGGTTGTTTTGCCTAACCAGGAGTAGAATTTCACAACCATTTCAGAAAATCAATGCACCTTGGATTGACCGCAGAAAGTGAAGCCGGGAAACTCGTCTCAACTATGATCAGTTTTTAAATAAGGCGCAAAGGTAAGGTTTTTTATATTATGAAAAATAAATATTTCTGAAGGGGGTTTTCTTTAAGGGTATGGCGAATTGTCAATTCTCAAGGTTCAATATTCAATTTTCAAGTGATTATTTCTGAAATAAATGGTATAAGGCCCTTGAGTATGGTGCATTTTAATAGATTATTGCTCATTATTGCTCATTTAATTTCTTTTCCAGATTCTCATCCAGGGCTTTTAAAAACTCTTCCGTATAAAGATAATCCTTGCCATGCCCTACTTTATTTCCATGAATACAAACTGCGAGATCTTTGGTCATCTTACCGCTTTCCACGGTCTCGACGCAAACCCTCTCCAATATATCACAGAAATGTACCAGTTCCTGATTATTATCTAATTTTCCCCGGAATGCCAAGCCGCGTGTCCAGGCATAAATAGATGCAATCGGGTTAGTGCTGGTAGGTTTGCCTTGTTCATACAAACGGAAATGACGTGTTACAGTTCCATGAGCAGCTTCAGCCTCCATAATTTTCCCATCCGGAGTTATCAGTGTGGAGGTCATCAGGCCTAACGAACCAAAACCCTGAGCTACAGTATCACTCTGCACATCTCCGTCATAATTTTTACAAGCCCATACAAAATTACCGTGCCATTTTAAAGCGCTGGCCACCATGTCATCAATCAAACGGTGTTCATAGGTCAATCCACCTGCTTCAAACTTAGCTTTAAACTCTTTTTCATAAATCTCCTGAAAAATATCTTTGAAAAAACCGTCGTATTTTTTCAGGATGGTATTTTTAGTCGAAAAATATAAAGGCCATTTTTTCTGCAAGGCCATATTAAAGCAGGCGTGTGCAAAACCGCGGATAGATTTCTCTGTATTGTACATGGCCAATGCCACACCATCTCCCTTAAAATCAAAAACTTCGTATTCCTGCACGGGGCTGCCATCTTCAGGAATGAATGATATCTTTAACTTTCCTTTTCCCTTCACTACAAAATCGGTGGCTTTATACTGGTCCCCAAAGGCATGACGGCCTATACAGATAGGAGCTGTCCAGTTGGGGACTAAACGCGGAATATTTTCTATTACTATTGGTTCGCGAAAAACAGTGCCATCCAGGATATTACGAATGGTGCCGTTCGGAGATTTCCACATTTGTTTCAGGCTGAATTCTCTTACACGGGCCTCGTCCGGCGTGATGGTAGCGCATTTGATACCCACACCGCATTCTTTGATGGCATGAGCGGCATCAATGGTTACCTGATCCTCCGTGGCATCGCGATGCTGAATACTCAGGTCAAAATAACGAATATTGACATCTAAATAAGGCAGAATCAACTGATCTTTAATCATTTTCCAAATGACGCGTGTCATTTCATCACCATCAATTTCTACTACCGGATTGGTTACACGGATTTTTGTCATAAAAGTTTATTTCGGGTTGATTGTTTAAAGTTTCGGATCCAGTTTAGCTTTTAAAATGAAAGGGGCAAAATTAAAAATTAAATCGTTTTAAAAATTCATCGGGCGTATAAACGGGTAGTGCGGGGATCGCATCTTTTCTATATGCTTTATCACAAGAAATAAAAAAATCTATTTTATGATGCATGGCTGTATAATATTGCAATGCATCTTCAATGTCATTCATCCGGGAATGTAAGGCATGAAGAGTGGTTTCATGATCCAAATCAATGACTTGAACATGATCCAATAATGCCAATAATAACATTTTCGCTTTTGCTGCACCATATCCTTTAGTTAGCCAATAGCCGGCAATATGGACAATGGAAGGAGTAATGTATCCCTTTAACTGGTCTTCTACAATTAAATTCATGATCTGCTTAGACTTTTCAT
The DNA here is from genome assembly GCA_004322015.1 of Chitinophagaceae bacterium. Taxonomy (GTDB): domain Bacteria; phylum Bacteroidota; class Bacteroidia; order Chitinophagales; family Chitinophagaceae; genus FW021-bin31. Next base: position 19,697 of record SCQT01000127.1, on the reverse strand, counting down.
ACTGCTCTCGTTTCAGCATAAAATCCAGCAACACATTTACATCCAACATTACTTTAGAAGCCATGTTTCCTTCTTCCTTGATGATAATATTCCTCTATCAGATCCATATCTTCACTGATAGCAGGTCTCTCCAAATGGTCTACTAAATCAATAATATTTTTTCCTTTTTTGAAAAGAACCAATTTTTCAAAATAATGCTCTACTATTTCAGAAACACTCTCCCCTTTTTGGGAGGCATAGAATTTCATCTGCTTCAAAAGAGTTGCTTCTATTGTCAGATTAAGTCTCTTTTTCATCTTACAAAGATACGCATTATATAATAATATACGCACTACCCCATATTCTTCACGATCTCATTCCCAAACTCACTACATCTTACTAACCTTGCACCCTCTGTCTGCTGATAAAAATCTATGGTCATGGTTTTTCGCATAATGGTAGTACTTAAACCTTTTACAATTAAATGGGCAGCCTCTTTCCATCTTATGTATTCCAGCATCATCACCCCGCTGAGAATTAATGAGGAAGGGTTCATGCTGTCCGTATTGGCAAAACGCGGGGCAGTGCCATGCGTAGCTTCAAAAACAGCATGGCCTGTATTATAATTTATATTGGCGCCTGGCGCAATGCCGATTCCACCTACACAGGCGGCTAATGCATCTGAGATATAATCGCCATTCAGATTCAGGGTCGCAACCACTGAATAATCCTGAGGATTTAATAAAATTTGCTGCAAGAAATTATCTGCAATAGCATCCTGAATAACAATTCTATTCTGGGCTTTTGCCAACTTCAATTCATTATTAGCAGCCTCCTCTCCTTTTTCTCTTTTCGTTGCTTCCCAGTCAGGCCATACATACACTTTGTCGCCAAATTCATTTTTTGCCAGCGCATATCCCCACGTGCGAAAAGCGCCTTCGGTAAATTTCATAATATTACCCTTATGCACCAACGTCACTGACGGCAACTGATGGGTTATCGTATATTGAATAGCAGAACGGATAAGTCTTTCAGAACCCTCTTTGGATACAGGTTTCACCCCGAGCGAAGAAGTTTCGGGGAAACGGATCTTTTTCACACCTAATTCATCCGTCAGAAAATGCAGGAATTTTTTTGCTTCGGGAGTATCAAACATGTATTCGATACCCGCATAGATATCTTCCGTATTTTCCCTGAAAATGACCATATTAACCCTGTCGGGATATTTTAACGGAGAAGGCGCTCCATGATACCAGCGCACGGGACGTACACAGGCAAAGAGGTCCAGCTCCTGCCTCAAAGCCACATTCAGGGAACGGATTCCGCCTCCGACCGGCGTAGTCAGCGGTCCTTTAACAGATACCAGATATTCTTTAAAAGCATCTAAAGTTGCCCTCGGCAACCATTCGCCTGTTTGATTAAACGCTTTTTCTCCGGCAAGTACTTCCTTCCACAGGATTTTCCGCTTCCCGTGATAAGCCTTCTGAACGGCTGCATCAAAAACGGTTACGCTTGCGCGCCAAATATCAGGGCCGATACCATCGCCCATAATAAACGGGATCACAGGCTGATCAGGCACCTGGAGCCCTGTATTTCTCATCCTAATTTTCTCCGCCGCCACTTAAAATATTTTTTAAAACGCTGCAAATATACATACGCCTGACGAACTTGCTATCGCCCGATTGATATTTATCCGAAGCAGCCACCTGAGGCTCGTTAAGTGTTAATTATCGTTAAAGTTTGCTCTTCAACAGTAAGGTTATATAAACCTGGCATAGTTTTTCCAATCTTATCTTCGAATAACAACTATAGTTGAAAAAAACAATTATTTATCCGGATCAAAAAAACCTGAAATCATGAAATCCGGGCTGATAAAAAAGATATCCGGAGAGATTCCAAAGACCTGAAAAAGGATGGCATAAAGCATCCAAAAAGGCTTGCCGGCAGGGAGATCCGTCATGCAAAACATTCATAACCTTTTATTTCCCCTTTTGAAAACGGTTTCTTATAAAGCCCCTTCAGCAGGGGCTTTTTTTTCTCAGATTTCAATTTGTAACTGATCACCTTCACGCGTACTCCAATAGGATAATTAAAGTATTCCGAAATAACTTCTTAACTTTAAAGAAATTTTTAATCATGGAGGAACAGCATATTGTAAAAATCCTGTCGGCAGAAATGGTCACATACGATGTCAGGAGATTTAAAGTTGAAAAACCGGCCGGTTATAAGTTTATTCCCGGACAAGCTACAGAAATATGTATCAACCAGGACCGGTGGCGGGAAGAAAGAAGGCCTTTTACATTCACTGCATTAAACGATTGGGATCATCTTGAGTTTACCATTAAAATTTATAATGATCACGATGGGGTTACCCATCAACTGGGGATGTTAAAGGCCGGTGATGAACTTATCCTGCATGATGTATGGGGCGCCATTCAATATAAGGGAGAAGGCGCTTTTATAGCAGGAGGAGCAGGTGTTACTCCTTTCATCGCTATTTTCCGTCAATTATATAAAGACGGAAAAGTGGGTAATAATAAACTGTTTTTTTCCAATAAAACCGTGGCAGACATTATCCTGAAGGATGAATTCACTAAAATATTGGGTAAAAATTTTATCAACACGCTTACACAGGAAAAAGCAGCGGGTTATGATCACCGGCTGATTGATGAAGGCTATCTGAAAGATCACATCAAAGATTTTAATCAAAACTTTTATATCTGCGGACCCGATCCGATGGTGCAGGCCATGCAAAAAGCTTTGAAGAATCTGGGGGCCAGGGATTCTGTAGTTACGGTGGAAATGTAAATTTGCATCTGAGATCTGAGAGATCTAAGATTTGTGATCTATGATATCTAAAGTGATTGTATTGAAAATAGTTCAAATGCTTTTCAATATCAGACGCTCAAGTTCACAGATCGAAGATCACAGATACTAAAGTTCCTTAATCCTGATATTCCGGTACCATACTGTATCTCCGTGATCCTGCAAAGCGACATGTCCTTTGTGAAAGGTGGCAAATTCAGGCCAGCGTTTGAACTTACTGTTTGCCACCATCTGATTCCATTTTGCATCCCACATGATGGTTTCTACCACCTTTTTCCCATTCATCCACAAGGTGAGATGCCCGTTGTCCAACCTGATCCTGACATGGTTCCATTCTCCGTAAGGATGCACGGTAGCGGGATTACAAGGGATCAGATCATAGAGGGAACCTGCCAGATGACTGGCCTTCTTATTATCATCTGCATTTACATTATCCAATACCTGCATTTCCGGTCCTGTAATATAAGTTGCACCATATTGAGGAGCCTCATTGATATCAAAAATAATACCGCTGTTCCCACCCTTGGCAATTTTCCAGTCAAGGTCCAGTTCAAAATTCTGATATTCACCGTTAGTCACCAGATCGCCCCCCCCCTTTCCCTTGGAATGATTTAATTCAATAGCGCCATCATTCACTGACCAGCAGGGATCAACATCTTTTTTATGATAAGTATGCCAGCCTTCGAGATTGTCTCCATTGAATAAGGACTGCCATCCCTCCCTTTTTTCTCGTTTTGTCAGTGTATTAAGGTTTTGTTGCGCTATTCCGGAAATAGTAAAGCCAATAGCCAGGGCCGTCGTCAGCATTCCTGCTTTTTTGAAAATAGATAGTTGCATTTGGATCAGATTAAAATAAGTGATATTGTTAAAATAATGTTGCGTATTAAGCCGGCGCGAGGGTAGTGATTCAATCAATAGGGGGCCGTAAATATCCTGCAAATTATTGAATTCCCAATATTTTTTTGTTCAGTGTTTCATCAGAACCTGTACCCGCAAAATCATCGAAAGTTTTTGCAGTAACACGAATAATATGCTTTTTAATAAATTCAGCGCCCTCTTTAGCTCCGTCTTCACCATTTTTCAAACAATCTTCCCATTCCAATACTGCCCATCCGTCAAAATCATATTGCGACAACTTACTGAAAATACTTTTAAAATCCACCTGCCCGTCACCCAGGGAGCGAAAGCGTCCCGGACGGTCAACCCACGACTGATAGCCACCGTACACACCACTCCTGCCGGTAGAATTAAATTCCGCATCTTTTACATGAAATACTTTTATCTTTTCATGATAAATATCAATATACTCCAGATAATTCAGACACTGTAATACAAAATGACTTGGGTCATAGAGCAGGCATGCACGCGGATGATTGCCCGTGGCTTCTAAAAATCTTTCATAAGTAACCCCATCATGCAAATCCTCTCCCGGATGGATTTCATAACCCACATCCACTCCGTATTCATCAAACACATTCAGGATAGGCAACCACCGTTTTGCCAATTCTTTGAAGCCCATTTCCACTAATCCTGCCGGACGCTGAGGCCAGGGATATACTGTCGGCCAAAGCAATGCCCCGCTAAAAGTGGCATGTGCCTTCAATCCCAAGTTTTTACTGGCTTTAGCCGCATATTTAAGTTGATTAACCGCCCATTCGGTGCGCGCTTTCACATTCCCTCTGACTGAGGGGGGGGCGAATCCGTCAAATAAATCATCATAAGCAGGATGAACCGCTATCAGTTGTCCCTGTAAATGGGTGCTTAGTTCCGTGATCTCCAATCCGGCTTCCTCCACTATACCTTTAATTTCATCTGCGTAAGTCTTACTTTCTGCCGCCTTTTGCAAATCTATACAACGAGGATCGTTCGATGGAATTTGGACGCCTTTATATCCTAATGAGGCAGCCCAATGACACACATTTTTCAAATTATCAAATGGCGCTTCATTACCCATAAACTGCGCTAAAAAAATAGCAGGACCTTTGATTGTTTTCATAAATATTGTTTAGGGTTTGGGGTTTAAGGTTTTGAGTTAAATTACATTTATGATTTGGTGACTCTGTCCTTGTATTTATTTCCTTTTATATCGGATTGGTTTAAATAGTTCATCAATCGTCCTATTTTATTAGCCAATTCCTCACACCTGGATTTCATTGCATCCAATTCCTCAGCAGATAAATACTGCCGGTCGAAAGATCTATAAAGCTGTGATTTCGTTTCTGCCAATGAACCTTGAGCAATACTTAAAAAATTGACAAATTCCATATTTCCACTTCGACCAAAGCCTTCTGCAATGTTGTCCATAATAGAACCACTTGATGCATTGATTTGACCTTTAAGTTTGAAATCTTTAGAAAATTGATCATTAGAAGAATAAAGCTTATAAACTCCTTTCGCCAATTCTCTCGCAGCCTGCCATATCTCCAGATCTTCAAAATAACGGATAGTAGCCATTATCAAAGGATTTTAACTAAGTTAAGAACAAAAAATAACAAAAAAGAACAATAAACTCTAAACCATAAACAGAAGAAACTACACCTCAATCCATTTCCTCTCACTCCTCCCCGATTCAATCACTTTTTCTATAAACAACATACCTCTTACCCCATCTTCCACTCCGGGGAAATCCAGCCATTCGGGTTTGGGCGCTTCATGGTTTAATCCGGCACACAGGCATAAAGCAAAGTTGCGGTACAAATTAGCAAAAGCCTCCAAATATCCTTCGGGATGTCCTGCCGGAGTACGGGTATTGAATAAAACTTCAGGATAATTTCCCGGACCACCGGTTCGAATAATCTCAGCCGGCTTATCCAACCATTTAACCAATAATGTATTTGCGTCATCCTGCTTCCATTCTATCCCCCCCTTTTCACCATAAACTCTTATCTTCAGGCAATTTTCTTCACCCGCTGCTATTTGTGTGGCAATTAAAACGCCACTCGCAGCATTATCAAATTTCAATAAGACAGCATCGTCATCATCCAATGCCCGTCCGGGGACTACTATATTAATATCCGCACACACCTTTACAATCTTTAGTCCGCTTACATATTCAGCCAGATTGGCTGCATGTGTGCCGATATCACCCAAACTGCCTGCCATACCGCTTTTTTTAGGATCTGTTCTCCAGGAAGCCTGTTTATTTCCTTCTGTTTCCAGCGGCGTACTCAACCAACCCTGCGGATATTCCACGTAAACTTTTCTGATCTTCCCTAACTTGCCATCTTTGATAAAATGTCTGGCTTGTTTTATCATCGGATAACCGGTATAAGTATGTGTCAGGCAAAACAACAACCCTGTCTTGTCAACAATTGCTTTTAGTTTCTCAGCTTCATCCAGATTGAAAGTCATCGGTTTATCCGATACCACATGAAATCCGTGCTCCAAAGCCATTTTTGCAGGATCAAAATGAAGATGATTAGGGGTCACAATACTCACGAAATCCATTCGTTCCCCTTTAGGAAGCCGGCTTTCTTTTTCAAACATTTCGGCATAAGAATTATATACCCGCCCGGGATCGAGAAATAACTCCTCTCCTGCCTGTTTTGATTTTTCCGGATGGCTGCTGAAAGCGCCGCAGACTAATTCAATTTGTCCATCCATTCTTGCGGCTATACGATGTACTGCCCCGATAAAAGCGCCGGGGCCGCCGCCTACCATGCCCATTCTGATCTTTCTGTTCATAAAAAACTGAGGTGTTGATAAGGATTTTTTTCAGGGATTAAAGATAAGACACGTAAGGGAAAGATACAAACCGTTATAAAGATTGAGACAACGATCCCCGGTTCCCATATATAAACTGCCAGGCTCGCTAAGTTTGCTAAAAAAGTTTTGCGGGATTACACCATTGCAGTATGGGTAATCAATACCCCGCTTTTGCTCCCCCAATATTTTCTATCGGGTGCCAGGTAGTTTTGATTTCCTGCGTATCCATGATCCGGTAAGGCGACTGTACTTCTTTCGAATTCCAGTTTGTATCTTCATAAAAGACAGTGCGTTTCAGGTTCAATGCGGCATTTTCATGAATTACTTTTCGACCGGCAGGATCCTTTTCACAATATACCACGGCGTTCACATCCATGTGGTTGGAAAAATAAGGTAATAATTCATCAGGATTCCCTGTAAGAATATTCACCGTCCCGCCGGGAACATCCGAAGAATTCAGTACTTCAGCAAAGGTTATTGCACACAAGGGTTTGGAATAAGAAGCCAGTGCTATACAAGTGTTTCCACCGGCGATTACCGGAGCAATGACCGATACCAGCCCGATCAGAGAATTATTTTGAGGCGCTATCACAGACACTACACCCGTCGGTTCGGGGGCAGAAAAGTTGAAGTGTGAACAAGCCACCGGATTGACTGAACTGAAAATCTGCTGAAATTTGTCACACCAGCCGGCATAATAGATCAGGCGGTCTATAGACAAATTTGCCTCATTCTCAGCCAGCTTGCGTGAGGCATCCTGCTTCAGCAGTTCCTCTATAAACTGCATCTTACGCCCTTCCAACATTTCGGCCATCCGATATAAGATCTGCCCCCTGTTAAGTGCGTGTCTTGAGCCCCAGTCGCCGAAGGCAGTTCTGGCAGCCACCACCGCCTCTCTGAAATCTTTCCGGGAAGAAAGGCACATATTTGCCAGCTTTTCACCGGCGCTATTTGCAGCTACATAATAACGTCCTGATTCAGTACGGGGAAATTTCCCGCCTATGTAGATTTTATATGTTTTTAAAACTTCCAGTCTCTTTCCCTTTTCCGGTTTTTCTGCTATCTTACTGTTTCCATTCACCCTTGCAGCAGCCGGAGATTTTTTTGCTATGATATTTTCCATCATGATTTTTTTAAAGATCGTTTAAAAGGTAACGTAGGGCTGCAATCCGTGAAGACCGCCTTCACGGCCGTAACCGCTCTCTTTATAGCCGCCGAAGGGTGAAGCAGGGTCGAACTTATTGAAAGTATTGGCCCACACTACACCTGCACGCAATTTAGCGGTCATATTAAATATCTTGGAACCTTTATCCGTCCACACGCCGGCGGAAAGCCCGTAAGGATTGTTATTGGCTTTTTCAATCGCCTCCTCATCCGTTCGAAAACTCTGAATGGTGAGCACAGGCCCGAAAATCTCTTCCTGCGCAATGCGGCTCGATTGTGCCACATTGGTGAAAATAGTCGGACGAAGGAAAAAGCCGCGATCCGGCAATACACAACTGCTTTGATACATATCATATCCTTCACCCAAGCCTATTTTGATGTATTTATTGATCTTATCCAACTGTTGTTTGGAATTAATAGCGCCTATGTCTGTATTTTTATCCATCGGATCCCCCACGATAAGCGTTTCAATACGATCTCTTAGTTTACGCACTACATCATTCATTACAGATTCCTGCACATACAGGCGGGAGCCTGCGCAACATACATGACCCTGGTTAAAGAAAATGCCATTCACCACGCCTTCCACTGCCTGATCAATGGGCGCATCATCAAAAATAATGTTGGGCGCTTTTCCTCCCAACTCTAACGTTATTTTTTTGCTTGTCCCTGCAATAGCACGCTGAATGATCTTTCCCACTTCAGTTGACCCGGTAAAAGCAATTTTATTGATATCAGGATGATTGACCAAGGCTGCCCCTGTGGATCCACCTCCGGTAATGATGTTGACAACGCCCGGGGGTAAATCTGCCTCCTGAATGACTTCTGCCAGCAGCATGGCAGTGAGCGGGGTCGTTTCAGCAGGTTTTAACACCACTGTATTACCGGTGGCTAATGCCGGAGCTATTTTCCAGGAGGCCATCAGCAAAGGAAAATTCCATGGAATGATTTGTCCCGCCACTCCTAAAGATTTCGCCGTCCGGTTAGGAAAAGCATATTCCAATTTATCTGCCCAACCGGCGTAATAAAAGAAATGGTTGGCTGCTGTGGGAATATCGAAATCACGGCTTTCGCGAATAGGCTTTCCGCCATCCATTGTTTCCACAATAGCAAATTCACGCGCACGTTCCTGCACCATGCGGGCGATACGGAAAACATATTTTCCACGTTCCTTTGCGGGCATTTTTTTCCAACATTTTTCATAAGCGTTTCGGGCCGCTTTCACTGCCTTATCCACGTCTGCTGCATTTGCCTCCGCCGCTTCGGATAATTTTTCACCGGTGGCAGGATTAATGGTGTCGAAATATTTTTTACCGGATGAAGGTTCAAATTTGCCATTGATGAACAAATCATACCGCGGACGTATGGTAGCAGAACTTCTGCTTTCCGGCGCCGGCGACAATTTACGGGCACTATCGAATTTTAATTTTAAGGTATTATCTCGTTTGGTAGCCATCTTTGCTGTTTGTAAAAATGCTTTACTCGTTTTATTAAAATCCAAAAAGCAAAATTCAAATTCTAAATAATTTCAAAATAACAGAATCAAATATCCCAAACCTTGTTTGAAGAGGAAACTGCCTGAATGCCATTAGGCAGGTTTGGAATTTAACTATTGGATTTTGTTTGCTATTTGATTTTTATCATCAGTCTATCGGAAAATAATCTTTCCCCTGATAAATCCCTGTTTTTTCTTTCATCAATTGCATGAGCAGATCATTGGCAAGGCTGCTGGCGCCGAAACGGAACCAGTGATTATTCATCCAGTCCCCGCCCAATATTTCATTCAGCATCATTAAATAATGCAAAGCTAATTTGGCTTTTGAAATACCGCCTGCCGGTTTCATACCCACCATCCTTCCTGTTTTATAATAAAAATCACGGATCGCCAGTAACATGACCAGCGTAACAGGTAAATTCGCAGCAGGAGAAACTTTTCCCGTAGAAGTCTTGATAAAATCTGCCCCTGCATACATGGCAATATCGGAGGCTCTGCGCACTTTATCGAAAGTAACCAACTCACCCGTTTCTAAGATCACTTTCAATCTGGCTTCGCCACAAACTTCTTTTACAGCGGCAATTTCATCAAATACATAGTTATAATCGCCCGCTAAAAACTTACCGCGACTCAACACCATATCCACTTCATCGGCTCCCTGTTCAACGGCAAATCTGACATCTTCCAATTTGATATCCAATGAAGTCTGCCCGCTGGGAAATGCGGTAGCCACAGAAGCCACTTTTACGCCGGAACTGCCCAACGACTGTTTTGCTGTTTTCACCATAGAAGGATACACACACACCGCGGCTACCGTAGGCAGACTAGGATAGGAATCCAGCAGGTGCTTTGCCTTATAACATAACTGCTTCACCTTCCCTTCGGAATCTTTCCCTTCCAGTGTAGTCAGGTCTATCATACTCAGCCCAAGTTTCAGCAAGCTGACCTTGGATTCTTTCTTAATACTCCGCTTGGTAATTCGGTCAGCCCTTTCCTCAATACCCACCTGATCAATTCTTGGCGAGAGGCTGAAATCGGGAATAATTATTGTTTCGGGCATGATTTTACTCCTTTTTGGGAATATTCAAAGATACAAAACTAAAGAGGAAAAGGTTAGCTTGCTAAGCTAAAAAATGCTACGAATGTTCATTGGTGAAGGAGATTATTAAGGGAATAATTATTATTCGTACAAGAAATAAAAAGGATTTTAAGAATATTGATTTGCCTTTATTAACTGCAAAAGAATATTTGAAACGCTAACTTCTTACTCAAACCTGATTTTCACCTGCAAATTTCCCCTTCCAAAACCTCCTAAAAATGGTTAACTTTGTAGTTTTACCGGCTGTCACAATGGCATATTCTTTGGAAAGCACAATTTTTGCCCTAATCAGCCTTATTTAAACGATAGAAAACAATTTTCATAAAATATTTATTACAATATTATGCTGGGATTTATTTCAAAAATGATCGGTGGAAGAAAGTCCGAAAAGGATGTGAAGGCGCTGATGCCTCTGGTGGATAAAATAAATGAAGAATATGAAAAACTGTTATCGCTGAGCAACGATGAATTGCGCGGCAAGTCAATCATCTTTAAAGATCGAATCCGGGAATATCTGACGGAGATAGATGAAGAAATCCATGCCAAAAAAGCAGAAGCTGAAGACTCCGAAATGACGGATATTTTTCAAAAGGATAAGATCTATGAAGAAATAGATAAGCTGAAAAAGAACCGCGATGAACAATTGGAAGAGGTTTTGAACGAAATACTTCCGGAGGCCTTTGCTGTCATGAAGGAAACCGCACACCGTTTTAAAGATAATAAGCAACTGACCGCTACTGCCACTGAATTGGACCGTGAGCTGGCTTTGGAGAAAAATTATATCAATATTGACGGAGATAAAGTCGTTTACAGCAATTCCTGGGATGCTGCGGGTACCGCCATCACCTGGAATATGTTGCATTATGATGTGCAGTTAATTGGCGGCATGGTACTGCATCAGGGTAAAATTGCCGAAATGGCAACCGGCGAAGGTAAAACGCTGGTTTCTACCTTACCTGCCTACCTGAATGGGCTGGCGGGTGAAGGGGTTCATTTGGTAACGGTAAACGACTATCTGGCACGGCGTGACCAGGAATGGAACAGTCCGTTATTTGAGTTCCTGGGATTGACTACAGATTGCATTGACAAGCATGAACCTCATTCGGAAGAACGTCGTGCGGCATACCTTGCCGATATTACTTACGGAACCAACAACGAATTCGGCTTCGATTACCTGCGTGATAATATGGTGCATACACCGGATGAAATGGTGCAACGTAAGCATCATTTTGCTATGGTGGATGAAGTGGATAGTGTGCTGGTGGATGATGCGCGAACTCCGCTGATCATTTCCGGTCCTGTTCCGCGCGGCGAAGAACAGGAATTTGTGGCTTTGAAGCCCCGTATTCAGAAATTGGTGGAGGCGCAGAGAAAAGTCGTTATGGAGAGCTTGCAGGTAGCCAAGAAATTAATTAAGGAAGGCCAGGATGGTTCTGAAGAAGGCGGGCTTCATTTGTACCGCGCCTTTAAAGGTTTGCCTAAAAATCATGCATTGATCAAATTCCTGAGCGAACAGGGAAACAAGGTGTTGATGCAAAAAGCCGAAAATCATTATCTGGCCGATCAGGAAAGGGAAATGCATATAGTCACGGATGAATTGTACTTCGTCATTGATGAGAAAAATAATACCGTTGACTTAACGGATAAAGGTATCTCTCTCATCACTGCTGCCGGAGAAGATCCGGAATTCTTTATCATGCCTGATATTGGTTCTGAAATCGCAGAAGTGGAAAACGATCATGAGTTGAGCCCGGAAGAAAAAATGAAGAAAAAGGATAACCTGTTGAAAGATTTTTCTATAAAAAGCGAACGAATCCATTCTATGCAGCAATTGCTGAAAGCTTATGCCCTTTTTGAAAAAGATGTGGAATATGTGGTGCTGGACGGTAAAGTGAAAATTGTAGATGAGCAGACGGGCCGTATCTTGGAAGGACGGCGTTATTCTGAGGGATTGCACCAGGCTATTGAAGCCAAGGAAAATGTAAAAGTGGAAGCGGCGACACAGACATTTGCCACCATTACTCTGCAGAATTATTTCCGCATGTATCACAAGCTGGCGGGCATGACCGGTACCGCATCTACGGAAGCGGGTGAATTTTGGGAAATATATAAATTAGATGTGGTTGAGATCCCGACCAACCTTCCTGTTGTCAGGGAAGATAACGAAGACCTGGTATATAAGACCAAACGTGAAAAATACCGTGCAGTGATAGACACTGTCAAAGAATTGCGTGAACAAAAACGCCCGGTATTGGTAGGAACCACCTCGGTAGAAGTTTCCGAGCTATTAAGCAAAATGCTCACCTTTGAAAAGATACCTCACAATGTATTAAACGCCAAACAACATCAGCGGGAAGCACAAATCGTTGCCGAAGCCGGCCTGGCAGGAAACATCACCATTGCCACTAATATGGCTGGCCGTGGTACGGATATCAAGCTTGGTCCCGGCGTAAAAGATGCGGGCGGACTGGCCATCATTGGTACAGAACGTCATGACAGCCGGCGCGTGGATCGCCAGTTACGCGGCCGTTCCGGACGTCAGGGTGATCCCGGATCTTCACAATTCTATGCTTCCCTGGAAGATGATCTGATGCGTATGTTCGGCTCAGAACGGATTGCGGGATTAATGGACAGGATGGGCTATAAAGAAGGCGAAGTGATCCAGCACCGGATGATCTCCAATTCCATCGAAAGGGCACAGAAAAAGGTGGAAGAAAATAATTTCGGCATTCGTAAAAGATTGTTGGATTACGATGATGTGATGAATAAACAGCGAACTGTTATTTATGATCGTCGTAAACATGCTTTGTTCGGGGAAAGATTAGCATTGGATATTGATAATGCCTTTTACGATGTGGCTTCCAGCATTATTGTCGCTCATAAAAACAATGAAGATCATGAAGGTTTGAAAATGGATGCTATCCGGTATTTGGGAGTGGACACTTCCATTACAGCCAAAGAATTAGACAGTTTGGAAGAACATCCTTTGACGGAAAGGCTGTATGAAGAAGCCCGGAAAAGCTATACAAGAAAATGTGAAGAACTGGTAAAGCAAACCTTCCCTGTGATCCAGCAGATCTATAAGGACCAGGGAGAAAAGATTGAAAATATTTCCATTCCATTTACGGATGGCATCAAGGGATTGAACGTATTGGCAGACCTGAAGAAACTCATCAATTCTAACGGTAAGCAAATCATCAGCGCCCTGGAAAAAAGCGCTACACTGGCTTTTGTGGATGAATCATGGAAAGAGCACCTGCGGGCCATGGATGATTTGAAGCAATCCGTCCAAAGCGCTGTTTACGAGCAAAAAGATCCGTTAGTGGTTTATAAAGTGGAAGCTTTCGGACTATTCAGGGAAATGGTGGTGGAAACCAACCGGGAGATTATCTCTTTTCTCTGCAAAGCCTCTATACCTGTTTCACAGAATGCTCCGCAACATATTCATGAAGGACACGAACAACGTACGGATATGAGTAAGATGAAAATGCGCAAAGAAGAATATGCAGGTGTTCCGGCCGGCGCTAACGGTATGGAAGACGACGAAGATTATTATGAGAACAATGAATCCGTCAAACAGGAGCCTGTTCGCGTTGGACCTAAAGTAGGACGCAATGACCCCTGCCCCTGCGGAAGCGGAAAGAAGTATAAGAACTGTCATGGGAAGAATGCCTGAACTTCTTCCTGAACGGCATACGACCGAACTGTGAGGAACGTTCTATCTAAAGTAAGGCAACCGCAGAATTTTGAAATATCAGCATGCTTTTATTCTGACGAACATCTTTTAACAATATTATGAAAATAATCTTCATTGGTATCATAAGCGTGTTTTTCTGCTTTGCCATACTTTCTGCTAATGCCCAACAGAATGATGGAAGTGCGTTCAGTTTCTCCACTAAAACGGCAAAGCCGGCTACACAAAGCTTCCAATCATCCCCGGTTATTCAGGATCCGAGAATTAACTTACTTATCCAGAAACAGATCTATATCAATACCTTAGCCTTACATAATATGCCGGGTTTTCGTGTGCAGGTGATCAGCACGATGAATCGTAGCAGGGCCATGGAAACCAAAGCACGATTAATGCAATTTTTTCCTCAGTATCAAACCTATCTTTCTTATCAGTCGCCTTACTTCCGAGTGAGGATCGGTGACTTCAGGGCAAGAAATGATGCAGAACAATTGCAGGAACAACTGAACAATTATTTTCCGAACGGCGTATTTACCGTGAGAGATATAATCCATATTTCTCCCGAACAACTTATAGACAATAATCAGGGTAATACAACCAATGATGGCAATGATTCAAACAATTAAACAACTGTGCAGCCAATGGGCTGATGAATTTATTCAAATCCGCCATCATTTACACACTCATCCTGAACTTTCATTTCAGGAATATGAGACTTCAAAATTTGTACGGAATAAATTAAAAGAATTCGGAATTGCTTCTGCTCCGCTCGCTGAAACAGGGGTAATAGCTTTAATTCAAGGAAAGAACTCCGGTAAAAAAGTAGTGGCGCTGCGTGCGGACATGGATGCATTGCCTATTCAGGAAGAAAATGAAATAAGCTATAAATCGGTACACAAAGGCGTGATGCATGCCTGTGGTCATGATGTACATACCACCTGCCTGTTAGGTGCAGCCAGGTTATTGAAACATTTGGAAAATGAATGGGAAGGTACCGTTAAACTTGTTTTTCAGCCCGGAGAGGAAAAGGATCCGGGGGGAGCAAGCTTAATGATCAAAGCGGGTGCGCTTGAAAATCCAAAACCTGCTGCCATTATAGGGTTACATGTTACTCCTGAAATGGAAGTGGGCAGATTAGGATTTCGTTCCGGAATCGCCATGGCTTCTGCTGACGAAATATACATCACTATTAAAGGGAAGGGGGGGCATGCCGCTTCACCCCACCTGACCACAGATACTATTCTGGTGGCATCGCATATTGTAGTGGCGCTGCAACAAATCATCAGCCGGAATAATGATCCCTTCTCTCCCTCCGTACTTTCTATCTGCGCATTTAACGGAGGCTATACAACCAATGTGATTCCTTCAGAAGTAAAATTAATGGGAACTTTCCGTGCCATGGATGAGAGATGGCGTTTCAAAGCTCATGAGCTGATCAGGAAAGAAGTGAATTCAATTGCAGAAGGAATGGGAGCCACCACAGAAATAAGGATCCCTACAGGCTATCCTTGTTTGATTAACGACGCGAAAACAACAGAACGGGTGCAATCTTTTGCAGAAGATTTTTTAGGGAAAGATAAAGTAGATACGGTTAACATGCGCATGGGTGCAGAAGATTTTGCATTTTATTCTCAAAAAGTTCCGGCCTGCTTTTACAGGTTAGGAGTAGGCAATTCAGCAAAGGGAATTACTTCAGGTGTACATACTCCGCTTTTTAATATAGATGAAAAAGCCATCGAAACCGGGATGGGATCAATGGCTTTTATCGCTATGAAAATGCTTTCAGAGGCTTGAGGTTTTGGGTTTGAGGTTCCGGGTTTTGGGTTTGTTCATGCCTAAAAAACGGAGCTTGAAACCTGAAATATTATTTTCCTCCTAACGGAGAATTCGGGGTTGGGGCACCGGTGATATCTGTCAGTTTCACGTCAAACATCAACACGGAATTCGGTTTAATGACAGGCGGTCTCCCCTGTTGTCCATAAGCCAGGCTGGAAGGGATTATCAAAGTAGCTACCGCGCCTTTGGATAATGTTTTTATGCCATCCTCAAAACCCGGAATAGACCCGTGACGTCCCAGTGGAAATACTAATGGTTGTGTGTGATGAAAGGCAGAATCTTCATTGGAATCGAAGATGTGCCCGTCTAAAGTTTTTCCGGTGTACCAGATCGTCACTTCCTGTCCATCCTGGGGATGAGGGCCGCTGCCGGCAGTTTGAGTGATCACATACACGCCATCCTCCGTTTTGGTTCCCGTAAGATGGTTAGTATTCATATATGATGTGATCAGAGAATCATCTTTCGCTACCTGCGCTTTTTCTTCTGCAGCAAGGGCAGATTGATACTGCGAGGAATCTTTCACATCTAATACTTTTACGAAAAATTTAAGCTTATCCCCTTTTTTAATAAATGGCGGACGGTTGAACATATTTAAAACAGAATCGGCAGGGACCACAAATTCAGCGCTGTCACCTTTAGATAAAAGCGCAAAACCTTCCATCAGATCAAACTTCTGCCCGTTCGGCTTCTGTATTTCCTGCCACATCGGACCTGCGGGACCTTGTTTGTAGCTGTCAAAAACAGTAGAATCATGAACTGTTTCTATAATGTGTATTTGTATAAAATCACCTATTTTGGCGGCTGTTCCCCGCTGGTTATCAATGATCTTATATTCCAATCCGCTGGGCGTTTTCTTTAGTCCACCCAAGCCGTTGCAGGCACTTAATGCCAGTGCCAGTATCAGGGCGCAGACCGGCAGCACCAGGGCTGCTCTTTTCATTTGTTGTGTCAGATACATAGTGTTTGTTTAATTAAATAGTGATTATTTCAAAATAGTTCCATTTATCCCAATGTGGCTTTATTTTCTTTTAAAGCTTCTTTAAAACGCGCCACCGTTTTTTCGAGGGTGTCTGAAGAACGCCCCCCCGCCGCATTCTGATGCCCCCCGCCCTCGAAATACTTTCGGGCAAAGGAATTCACATCAAAATCACCTTTCGAACGGAAAGACATTCGGACTTCTTCCTTCCTGTCAATAATCAGAGCGGCCATTTTTATTCCCTTAATAGACAAGGGATAATTGACCAGGCCTTCCGTGTCTCCCGTCTTCAATCCAAAATGTTGAATGTCGCCATAAGGAATAGCAATCACAGCTACATTATATTCATATAATACTTCCAGGCGATTTAATAAGGCATGCCCTATAAAACGCAATCTGGATTCCAAATAATTATCATAAATGGCCTGATGAATAGGTTCGTGCTCAAGCCCGTTTCTCATCAATTTAGCCACCATCTCATGCACCCGGTCCGAAGTGGACGTAAAACGAAAGGACCCTGTGTCCGTCATGGTTCCTGCGTAAATGCACTGGGCTATATTGTTATTAATCAGTTTTTCATCACCCATTTCCACTATAAATTCATACACGAGCAACGAAGTGGAGGCAGCAGAAATATCGCTCCTGCCATAATCAAACACTTGCTGAGGTTCCAAATGATGATCTAAAAGTACCTTAATGCACGACATTTTTTCTAAACAAGCCGCCAAATCTTTGGTACGTCCCAGGCTATTAAAATCGAGACAAAAAAGAATATCATTATCTCTCAAGGCTTCTACGGCTTTATCCTTTTGGGTTTCAAAGACTATTACCTGGCCACAGCCGGGCATCCATTTCAAAAAATCGGGAAATACCGTGGGTGAAATGACCTGTACACTGTGTCCTTTCTGCTTCAAATAATCAAACATAGCCAGGGAAGCCCCCATGGCATCTGCATCAGGGCGCTGATGCATGGTAATGGCTATCCTTTTAGGCGCAGAATTCAGTACAGGCTTTATTTCTATCAAAGGCTTCATGGGCTAAAAGCAGCCGGTATTTCAGGCAAAGCGGGTGCGAAGTTCTCTAAATTTATTGGTAAAGTCAAAAACTTTTCAAGCTTTCCATTCCATGCAGTACTTTTGCACTCCTTTAAAAAAAACATGATGGGTGAGAAAACATTCACAATGATTAAGCCGGATGCAGTTAACAACGGCTATATCGGCGCTATCTTAGAGAAGATTTGTTCCGGCGGATTTCGCATAACTGCAATGAAAA
This sequence comes from Chitinophagaceae bacterium, assembly GCA_004322015.1. Taxonomy (GTDB): domain Bacteria; phylum Bacteroidota; class Bacteroidia; order Chitinophagales; family Chitinophagaceae; genus FW021-bin31. The sequence continues at coordinate 1,654 of SCQT01000127.1, read as the reverse complement.
TGACCAGACTTACTGCGGAAAAGGTAGGTGAGTTCTATGCTGTTCATAAAGGCAAACCTTTTTATAATGAGTTGGTTCAGTTCATGAGCAGCGGCCATATCGTAGCGGCCATCCTGGAAAAAGAAAACGCGGTGGAAGATTTTCGCAAGCTCATCGGCGCCACCAACCCTGCCAATGCAGAAGAAGGAACTATCCGCAAGTTATACGCAGAATCCATGGGACGCAATGCAGTTCACGGTTCCGATTCTGATGAAAATGCCAGGATAGAGGGAGATTTTTTCTTTTCCGCATTGGAAAAATATTAAACGAAGCTCAACTAAGTTTTTTGTCAAAGGTATCGTAAAGGTGGCATAATGTTTGTTGCCTTTGAATACTCTTTCTCTTATCCAAGATCTGTTTATCTAAAAGATTGTTCTAAGTCATGTTCAGGAAGCGCAGAAGGTTTTTCTTTCTTTCAGGGATATTATCTATGGCTGTCCTATGCTGGCTTACATCCTGCCAGAAACCCCGTTTGATTCTCCCCCCCTCCCAATCCTCGAAATTCGGAATTTATCTTACCGATTCCCGGAGCAATTACCAGGCTGTATGGATAAGCATTCAGCAGATATTCATTTATGTGGCCAATGATGCTTTAAAACAAAGCGGATGGATAGAAGTTCCCATGACACGCCAGGGCTTATACAACCTGTTAAATTTTCAGGATGGCAAGGATACGCTGATTGCCCAGGCAGATATTCCTCCCGGAACTATTTCCCAGATCCGTCTTATTTTAGGAAACAATAATTCCCTGATATTAAATAATGGCTCTGTCTTTCCCTTGCAGGCGGGTTACTCCTTATCAAACGGGATACAACTAAACATCCAGGACACCCTCCAGGCAGGTGCCCCTTTTTCTTTAGATATAAATTTTAATACCGCCAGTTCCATCACCGGCCCGAATGCAACGGGTCAATATACCCTGCAGCCTGTGATCAATGTATTACCAAGAATTTTTGCCCATTATGTTGGAAGAATAGCCTTTCTTGATCCCGGCAACGGCCCTATTAAAACCATTATCGGAAAAAATTTTGGAGATGTGGAATAGGAAAATGTTAACAGTCCACTTGTATGGTTAGCTTTTTTATTTGGTAACTCAAAAATAACTATTCGGGGTATGCTTCCTTTCCGTCCCTCTTTTATTTTATATCGGACAACATTGACTTTTTTATTTTTTAACAAAACAGATTAAACGAATAGCGTTTTTTATAGTCAATACACTCTCGAAACAATTAATCATTTTAATTACTTAAAAGATTTAACCATGTCCTTTTTAAAAAACCGTAAAGCGAAAACAGGTATGCTGGCTCTTGCTGCCATTGCCGGTGGTACCTTATTCTTCACCTCATGCCAGACCACCGGAGTAAATGGAACCTCCGGCCCGTCCCATCTGCAAGTCAATCTGACCGACTCACCCGGTGAATACCAGGCAGTCTGGATTAACATCCAGAAAGTCATGGTCAATACTTCAAGTGATACCTCCGATGGTTCAAGCGGATGGAAAGAAGTACCTATGCTCAAACCAGGATTATACAATCTGTTGAATTTCCGTAACGGGGCCGACACCGTTTTAGCAGGAGTAGATCTTCCGGGAGGGACCAACATTACCCAGATCAGG
>SCQT01000126.1 GCA_004322015.1 Chitinophagaceae bacterium | reverse complement strand
GAAGATACCATTCGTAAAGATTGCTTCCATTTTGATATATCTGAGAATTCCCCCAGGAATCTACGTGAACAAATGGTGCATGTAAGCCGCTAAGTTTATTGTTATTAAAACTAATATTAAAATCGGTGGTCCATAAAAAGTTTCGGTTCCGGATATTGGTGGAGGACAGGGCCAGTTCCAGTCCATTGTTAGTGACTCGCCCTTCATTTTCCCACCGGGTTTCAAAGCCTATAGAAAGAGGCTGGGATACTTGTAACAATAAATTTGTTGTGACATTATGATAGAGATCTAAAGTCATAGTCAGCCGGTGAAAAAGACCTAAATCAACCCCAATGTCCTGCTGGTGTTTGCTTTCCCATGTCAGATTGGGACTGGCTAATTGTAAAGGTTGTGCCGCAGTCAGCGCATTATATTGAGAAGCCAATGAAAACAGTCCTAAATATTGTGAAGCCCCGATGCTCTCGGTCCCCGTGATGCCATAACTGGCCCTAATTTTAAAATTATTAACTATTTTACTGGTTTGAAGAAAGGGCTCATTGCTTACAATCCAGGCTCCAGAAACGGCCGGGAAATATCCAAATCTTTTACTCTTAGGGAAGGCAGTGCTGCCATCCCGCCTGAGTGAGGCTGTAAGGAAATATTTCTCTTCAAAACTATAATTCACCTGGGAAATATATGAGAGTATCTCCGATTCATTATTGAAGCCTGTCAGAGCCAGGTTACTGGAAACAACATTAAACACTTGTAAATTAAACGGTAACCCGCGCCCGGAACCTCCCATATTTTGGGATTTCTCCATTTGATATGCAACTCCGGCTAATCCGCTTATATGGTGTTTCCCAAAAGTAAAAGCAACATTTAGAAGATTATTAAAAACGCCGCCATAATTCAGGGCATCCGTGCCGTCCAAAAAGCCGATTCCATGATACTGGCCGGCAGTTTCAGGAGAATAATAATCCGAACTATTGTTGAATGAGGCGGATACACGGTTGGTGCTTGTATATCTCAACCAATCGGTTATTTTTATATTAAAGTCCAGATCATAGTTAGCATCGAATCCCTTGAAAAGATGATTTGAATTTTCAGCAGTATTCACCGGGTTGATCTTATCTCTTGACCACCAGGTAAAAGGTACGCTCTGATCCACATAAACCGGCTTGCCTGCACTATCGAAAGGATTATCCCACGGCAGGTTTAAATAAGCATAATACACATCATTGTAGTCATAACTCTTCCCCATATTCCCGCTGATATTAATATTATTTGTAACCGTGTTGCTCAACCCGAAGTGCGTCGTAGAACTGCCAAACAAATTGAATCTTTTATAATTGGTATTGACAAAGGTTCCGTTTTCATTATAGTAGGTCAGTCCGAAATAATAATCATTCTTTTGAGTCTTACCCGCCAGAGATACGTGATAATTTTGAATCAGAGCGGGTTTAAACATGGTGTTTAACCAGCTATAATTTGTGCTGTCAAGATACCTGGGCCTGTCCGCATAAAACCTTAACAGATCTATCTTATAGGAGTTTCCTGTATCTCCGGGGATATAATCTCTGTATAACTCTTTCTGATAATTGTACAGTTGGCTGCCGGTCATCATTTTCAGCTTACCAAAGTCAGGAAACCGAACTCCGGTAGATAATTTAGCCTCTACTTCAAGTTTATCAGAAGCGGCTTTTTTTGTCGTTATTACAATGACTCCGCCATTAGCCTGAGAACCATACATCGCAGTTGCTGCCGCATCTTTCAGAACCGTCACGCTGGCTACATCATTCGGATCAAAATTACCCCCGATAATTCCATCTACTACAAAAAGGGGACTCTGAGAAGCATTCACCGAAGACACTCCGCGCAATCGTAATTCCGCTGCAGAGCCGGGGGCTCCGGAACTACTGACAGCATATAAGCCGGACACTTTTCCCTGCAACAGCGTACCTATATCGTCAGTTGCCACATCATGTAACTCTTTCGAATTCACTACGGTCACAGCACTTGTCAGTTCGCTTTTCTTTTTATCACTATAACCGACAACTACCAGTTCATTCAGCTTTTGATTCAATTCCTCCATCTTCACTGTCAGGTCGTTTTCAGTCGGTTGAACCTGTACATCCCTGGTAATATAACCCATTGACCGGATCTGTAAACGGGCTACCCCGTCAGGCACCTGAATGGCAAACCGACCGTCATTTTGGGTCAAAGAAACTTTACCGTTCTGGTCAACAATCACAGCCTGAGGAATGCCTGTATCGCCTTTGGAGGTGACTACGCGGCCCCTCAAAGTCCGTTGCTGGGCGTTTACACTAAAAGAAGCCACTAACATGAAGAAGAATATCAATTTTTTCATCATCTGTCGGTTTTTAAAACAAAAAATGATTTTATGTCAGCAAAAAAGATTTACAAACGAATAGAAAGGGTGGCGTAAAGATATAAAAGGTTTTGAAATAAAAAAATCTTTTTTTTACTTTATTTATTTTTTATATGCTTAAGGGAACAAATGAGGCTCACATCCCTGGGAATGTACAAGGCTTATTATTAAAAAAAATAAAAGATTTCAAAAGGAAACCTCAAAAAGGATTATTCATATTCAGCCGGGGATCCCGACTAATAATAAACCGCTATCAATAATGATAATATATATTTTTTGTATCTTTGGGTATAAAAACCTGAAGTATGCGAACATTAAAATTGGTAGCCCATCTCAATGACAAACAATTAAAGGATC
>SCQT01000125.1 GCA_004322015.1 Chitinophagaceae bacterium | reverse complement strand
AAAAATATGTGTCAGTGGCTCAACCTTATTACTTTATTGCCGGCAAACCGATCAGGATAATTTTGTAATGACTGCAATAAGGTAATAAGGTAAGGATTTTTATTTTTCAGAAATAGAAGTGTTGGGCAGCACGGAGTTTTGGACGAAGCACATCAAATCGTTGATCTCAGATCTTTGATCTATGATCTGAAGCAAGATCGTTCACAATTCAGAGATCAAAGATCGCAGATCTAAGATCTCCCTCCTCTTCCAAATAAACTGCCTCCCACTATTCCCAAGATTAATCCAACGACCAGTCCGATTTCCACATTTTCCATAAAAATGCTTATCAGTAATGCAATCGCAATGCATACGCCCCCGCTGATCCATAATCTGGAGGAACCGGTGGATTTATTTTCTTTCATTCTTTTCCTGCAATTAAGTTTGCAAATAAACGAAATGCTCCGGGAACACCGGCAGGTAATTCGCGAAAAAAATCCAGTCCGGAATACACATATTTTCCTTTTCCATAATCACAAACAATCAGTCCGCCGTCCAATGCCACCTCATCCGGATCCTGCATGGATAAAGGTTTACGGTAATGCGGATCTGCATTCTCCACAAAATATACTCCCCGTTCCTGAACCCATCCGTTAAAGTCATTCTTAGAGATTTTATTGGGAAAATTCAGTATGGGATCATCCGGTAGTAGAAAATTCACCGGGGAAGTTTCATCTGTAATTCTATGGGTGGTCACTTCGAACGGGTAAGGTCCCAGATTATCTGTAACTAATCCAAAATTTTTATTGTATTGAACCAATAAAGTACCACCCTCTTTCACATAATTTAAAAGTCTCGGTTGAACATATTTCAGGCTGTTCCTTGTATTATATGCCCTGATACCCACCACAATGGCATCATACTGCCGGAGGTCACCGTTGGAAAGATCATTATCACTGAGCATTTTCACCCGGTAGCCCATTTGCTCCAGTGCCTGAGGCACTTTATCTCCTGCGCCTATGATATAACCGATGCTCCTGTTTTTTCCCGAAAGCTTCAAAGGCACAGCCACTAATTTCGTAGTAGCAAATGGGAAAACAGTGATCGTTGGAATATAACCCGGAGAAATAATTCTTATGCCTCTGTCGTAATCTTTTCCATCTACTTTCAAATGCACAGTTAACGTGTCACTCACAGAAGATGTTACAGGATCAGCGGGAACGACGGTAAAATGCATGACCGCTTCATCTCCTGTATGTTGAAGATCGAAAGATTGATCATTATTCTCTACTGAAAACTGGGAAGGCGCCTGTATATGCGCTGTTCCTTTCACCTGATCCCTATAGCTCTTCAAGGTGATCTCAATTTGCTGAGGGCTTAGAGAAGTAAATATGTACACTCCGTTTTGCACATTGGCTGTAACCGGTGGCGTCACTACCAAAGGATCGAGTATCTGGCCCCGGACCGGATCCGTATGCTTATATACTATCCGGCGGGATATGGATAAAGGCTGACCGTCAATTTTTAAATGAAAGGTAGCGGTTAAAACAGGAGGATTTTCGGGTAAACCCACTAACCTTTGATCCGGAATTTTATAGTAACCTGCCGGATGTTTTTCTATAAGCCAATAAGGCTGTGATATTGGTGTAGTTCCCGGAACCGTGGCATTATAGGTTTTGGTCATTAAAACATTATACTCAAGAGTTTCCTTCCCCTCTTCATTCTTACCTGATATATCTACAGATTCTAAAGTAATCCGGATATTGCTACGGTTAATGGCCTGCGTTTGCACCTCCAGATCCTGACCCGCCACAATATACGGTTGTGCAGCATAAGCATTCAGCAATATACCGCTGCAAGCCAGAATAAGCTGATCCGTTTCTTTTAGTTTATAATTACGCAGGGAGGTGTCAGCAATCTTCCCGATAGCAGAGCGAATTTCCAGCAAAACAGGAACTATGGATCCGGGATCATCCGTTTTGTATTGATGCATTGCCTCATTAATAAGCGTCTGGACTTCATCGCTACCCGTTACTCCTGACCAGGAAGTATTCACCCCATCCATGAGCGAATGTTCGGGTTTTGTGCCTGCAATAGTCTCAAAATATTCCCAGCGATCCCCATAATCAGGAGAAACGCCGAAGCCCTGGGTTTTATTCATGGACCTGCTCTCGGCTGCAAGTTCTCCATTACCAATTCCAAGCAAAGGGTAATACACACCTGTATTTATCCTGAACTGATCAGGGGAAGTGGTATTCATGCTCCCGAAATGATAGGTGTTCCATAAAATGCGTTTAGCCTGCCAGGGTTTCACATATTTTAACTGTTCAGGAAACTTAGTTGGATCGCCAGCTTCGTTAAATGCTTCATGTGCCAGAATAGCTGAAGCCCAGTGATTACCATGTCCTGCGCGCTTATCTGCAGGAAAACGGCAAATGATCACATCCGGTCTGAATTTGCGAATGATCCAAACTACATCTGCTAATATCCGCTGATGTCCCCAGAATTGGAATGTTTCCACGGCAGTTTTAGAAAACCCAAAATCAAGCGCATGGCTAAAAAATTCTTCGGCCCCGTCAATATGCCGGGCTGCCAACTGCTCTTCTGTCCTCATCAATCCTAAATACTGTCCCTGCTCATCTCCCACCAGGTTTTGCCCTCCGTCACCACGGGTAAGGGAAAGATAAGCTGTCCGGTATTTTTTTTCATTGGACAAATAAGATAGCAAGCCGGTATTTTCATCATCGGGATGAGCGGCAATATATAAAACACGCCCTATAGTATTTAATTTTTCCAGTCTTAATTTAATTTTAGCTGCCTCCCATTCAGGGTTTTGTTGTGCAAAGGCAAATAGTTCAAGGAATAATAACGGCAATAAAAAAGAAGCGATCTTTCGCATGATATAAATGATTAAAAGTCAAAAATACATATATTATCTTGATTACTTTCCTTACTTTTGGCAGTCTTTTCCCTTGAAATCAGCTTCCTCTCGGTTCCATTATCCTGTCTGAAACCGTGGCAATATTTATGAAAAGAACTCTCTTTTAAAGAGGATTTTATGCGACACATCTTAAGCTGTGTTTATGCTATCTGCGGGAGTTTTACTTTATTCCTTTCTACGGGAATAATGACAATAGCTTTTGCACAAAACACACCGCTCACTTTCACTGATTATACTATCAACGAGGGGCTTTCCGACGGGTTAGTCAATTGTGTTACACAAGATCACCAGGGATTTATGTGGTTTGGTACCGGCGATGGATTGGATCGTTTTGACGGATATGAATTCACCGTTTATCATCATAATCCTTTCGATTCCACTTCCATATCTGATAACTCTATTACCGCATTGTTCACCGATTCAAGAGGACAGCTATGGATAGGCACGCTAAAAGGAGGACTCAACCTGTATGACAGGGACCATAAACGGTTTCTGCATTTTTTCCCGGATAAAAGGCATCCCGGCAATAGAAGGGATAATTATATAAAGTGTATTACCGAAGATAAGCAGGGAGATTTATGGCTGGCTTCGTCAAACAATGGCCTATTCGAATTCGTCTTTGCAGCAAAAAAAAATGGCACTTTTCAGCTTCCGGAAAGGATCATCCATTATATCCATCGGGCGGGGGATAAGAACGGATTAGACTATAATTTTATCAACGCTATTTTTATAGATCATGAAAACAGGCTTTGGGCGTCTACAGGAAACCATTCCCTGCAAGTAGCTGATCTGAATCGGCCCGGGTTACGTTTTGCAACTCCTTCTTTTACCGTATTGCAGCCTAAAGTGACCATCCTGAAATCGGGCGTACAATATGACGGAAAACAAATTGAAAATGCAGGCGGACGATTAAATACCTACCAGGTGCTTAGCTTTTATGAAGACGATCATCAGCATTTATGGATAGGCGCCGTTGGAGTTTTTTTTGTGCTCAAAAATAATAGCGATACAGTCATCAGCTATCCAGTTCCTCTTTTGCCAGGACTTAAAAACCCCTCCATTTATTCTATGATCCAAGGCCCTGCCAGGAATAGCCATTCTCTCTGGCTTAGCAACTGGAACGGCATATTTATATTTAATGAAAGAGATTTACAGCTCCGGTTTGTAAAAAATCAACCGGGCAATAAAGAAGGCTTGCTTGGTGGTGTGGTTTTAAATCTTTATAAGGATAGCTCCGGTTGTATATGGCTGGGCACTAACGGGTATGGCGTGAGTAAGTATGATCCGCATTCTTCTTTGTTCTCCTCGCCGGTATATTATTCGTCTGACAAAGATACCCAAACAGACGACTTCAGTGTTCTTGCTTTTCTGGAAACAAAAGATTATTTATTGTTGGGAACTTATGATGGACTATACCGGATTAATAAAAAGAATTACCTGATAAACAGATTCGAGCGACCTTATATAATCAGTAACATGATGGCATCGGATACGGACAAGGTATGGATGGCAGACATCGGCGGATTAGCATTATTGAATCTCCATAACCGGCAGATTGCTTATTATTCGCCCGGTATATTCGAAGACGGACAAGAGGATGCCCGCATTATCAAAATATATAATGATCACCAGGGAGGCTTGTGGCTGCTAACCACGCACAGCTTCAGCTATTTTAACATTGCAACAAAAACATTTACTAACTATTCTTATAGAAGGGGAAGCCTAAATACGCTCTATTATCCTTTTCATGGAGATATTTATCGTGACGGTCACGGGAATTTCTGGTTAGGAAGCGAAATAGGTTTGTTGTATTTTAATACCCAACATAAAACCTTTCAATATTATGCCAATAATCCTAAAGATACTTCCAGCCTCAGCTTTAACGTGGTGGAATGTGTAGTGCCGGATCCAAAACGACCTGATGAGTATTTATGGATCGGCACTGCCGGTGGAGGATTGAATAAATTTAATCTGTTAACCAAGAGATTTACTCATTTAACTATAAAAGACGGTCTGCCCAACAACACGATTGATGGAATATTAGCAGATAATAAAGGCTATCTGTGGATAAGCACCAACAACGGACTTTCAAGATTTAATCCGTCTACCCATACCTTTCATAATTATGATATTCACGAAGGCCTTTCCAGCAATGAATTTAACCCCGGAGCCTATTATAAGAATCCACAAGGGGAATTTTTCTTCGGCAATGTAAAAGGATTCAATGCTTTTTATCCGGATAGCATACAGAACAGTTCCTTTATTCCACCTCTAGTCTTTACTGATTTCCGCTTATTTAATAAACCTGTTTCTGCCGGAGAGAAAAATTCTCCGTTAAAGCAGGCTATATCAGAAACGCATGTGATCACCTTACCTTATAATGAGAACATGATCAGTTTTCAGGTGGCCGCTTTAGATTATTCCGAATCTTATAAAAACAAATATGATTATCGCCTGATCGGACTTAATAAACGCTGGATCCATTTAGGAAATGACAGGCAGATCACCTTCGGTAATTTAACGCCGGGACATTACATTTTACAGGTAAAAGCATCCAACAGCGATGGTGTATGGAATGAAAAAGGCATTTCCATGAATATCCATATTCTTCCTCCCTGGTGGAAAACAGGATGGGCTTATGTAATTTATGCACTTATTGCGGTGGTATTGATCTGGATAGTCAGAAAAGGAGAACTGAACCGCATCAAATTAAAGAACAGCCTGGCATTGGAATCCTTTGAGGCAGCCAAGCTGAAAGAATTAGATGGTATCAAATCTCGCTTTTTTGCTAATATATCCCATGAATTCCGTACCCCGCTTACTCTCGTATTAGGGCCGCTCAATGATTTTTCTAAAGATGGGAATATTAACCGGCTGAAAGATTTTATTCCTGAGATGCAGCGTAATGCAAAAAGATTATTACAGCTCATTAATCAATTGCTGGACATTGCCCGGTTAGATTCCAACCATTATCCTGTCAACACTTCCAGCGAAGATATCATTCCTTTTGTGAAGCAAATTGTTCACTCTTTTTCTTCTCTCGCACACCGCAAAAATATAGAGTTAGACACCGAAGTAGATCCCCGCCTGCGGGAAAAACTAGTGAATGAAGAAAACCATTTTTATTTTGATGCGGATATTATTGAAAAAATACTGACCAACCTGCTTTCCAACGCTTTTAAGTTTACACCCGATGGAGGTAGCATTATAGTGAACCTTCATTTGCCAGAAAGAGAAAGGAATTATCTGGTTTTGGAAGTAGAAGATAATGGAACAGGGATCCCAGAAGAAAAATTACCCCATATCTTCGACCGGTTTTACCAGGCAGATGATTCCAATATACGGCAACATGAAGGCAGTGGAATTGGTTTGGCACTGGTAAAAGAATTAACAGAGCTGCATCAGGGGAAAATATCGGCTACAAGTCATCCGGGTAAAGGAACTGTTATTAGCTGCTATCTCCCATTTGACAAAAAGATCAAGACAAGCAGTTCTAAAATAACCTATGTAAAAATATCCGAAAATGCCATTACTGAAACTGAACTGGAAGATACTGATGGGATGGTGGAGAAAAAAGAGACAGGAGATTTACCGGTCATTTTAATAGTAGAAGATCAGCGTGATGTACGGAAGTACATCCGGGAGAAAATAGCAAATTCCTATAAAGTGATAGAAGCCCGCGATGGAAAAGAGGGACTGGAAAAAGCATTGGAAAATGTTCCGGATCTGGTGATCAGCGATGTGATGATGCCGGCAATGGATGGCTTTGAACTTTGCAAAAAATTAAAAACAGACGACAGGACATGCCACATTCCGATCATTCTACTGACGGCACGGGCAGAAGATCATGATAAGATGACGGGATTAGAAACAGGCGCCGACGCTTACCTGGTAAAACCCTTTAACGCCCAGGAATTACTTGTCAGGGTGTCTAAACTGATTGAGGTCAGAAAAAGGATGAGGAAGAAATTCAGCGGGAAATTAATTATCAAACCATCTGAAATTACTGTGACCAACCGTGACCGGGAATTTATGCAAAAACTCACCTCTCTGGCAGAATCCCATCTCAGCGATCCGGAATTTTCCAATGAACAACTTTGCAGGGAAATGAACATGAGCATATCCCAACTTAGGCGAAAGCTGAAGGCGGTCATTGATCAGTCTCCGCAGCAGATGATCCGCTCTCTCAGAATGCAAAGGGCCCTTGAACTATTGAAAAAAGAGGCCGGAACCGTATCAGAAATTTCCTGGCAAACAGGATTTGAAGATCCTGGCTATTTTTCTAAAGTTTTTAAAAGCTATTTCGGCTACCTGCCCACAGAAAGAGAAAAATTCCCCCGAGAATAAGAAAATGAATGTTTTTTCCCAAAAATTGACGGATTTTTCCTAACACCTCTCTTGTTCAGGAAGTTATCTTTGCTTTTTCATCCATTTAGTTTAAAACCTCAAAACTCCCATCATGAAAACGACAATCCTCCTCGGCGCTATAGCCATAGCTACCGGAAGCCTGGTAACAAGTTTTTCCTCGGCACAAATTCAATGGACACCCGAACAAAAAGCCATTTGGGCAACAGAAAATGAGATCTTTAATGATTTCGCGAACAACAACATGCAGGGCGCTTATTCTCATTATGACGAAAGTTACTTTGACTGGAACATCAATGACCCGGTTCCTTTTGATAAAGGAAATATAGTAAAATTTTCAGATTATAGCGCCGCCCAAGGCGACAAAATGGATATTTGGGCTGCACAGCCATTGGTAGTTTGGGTAAAAGGCGATCTGGCTTATGCAGATTATTACTACTACTTTGTAAGTGAAGATAAAAACGGCAAAAAGACGGATCATCGTGAAAGATGGATGGATGTGCTTATGAAAGAAAACGGCAAATGGATGATAGTCGGCGATCATGGTGGCGCTGTACCCGGACCATCCAAGTAACGACTTTAATTTTTCTGCATTCACCAATATCCCTTAAACCATACTCCATTGAAAAGCCATTATTTCTTTAAATGGCTTAATAATTTATTTCTAAAATCTCAATCTTAATTTTATGCTAACAAAATTCAAGTTATCCATCCTGACCGGTTGCCTGAGCACAGGCATATTCTGTCTTCTCATCAGTGCCTGTAACAATAATGATCATACCGGACAGTCAACTCCTGTCAGCCATGATCAAGTGGTGGAACGGGGAAAATATTTAGTGAGCGCCATGGGCTGTAATGATTGCCATACTCCTATGAAGATGACGGCCATGGGGCCCGTTCCTGACAGCTCCCACTTTTTATCAGGCGTTCCGCAGCAAGATTCTGTAATATCACCATTTACGGCTGAGGAAATAGCACTGATCAAACAGGGGGGCATGATCGCAGTTCCTCCTGGCGGCGCTTTTGCAGGAGGCTGGGGGATCTCTTTTCCTGCCAACATTACGCCTGATTCAACAACGGGTATCGGAGGCTGGACTGCTACTATTTTTACCAATGTGTTCAGATTAGCCAAGTTCCAGGGAATACCCTCGGGCAGACCTTTGATGCCACCGATGCCGCAGCCGGCTTATAACAACCTGACAGATGAAGACCTACATGCTATTTTCGCTTATCTCCAAACGATACCTGCAATTCAAAACCGGGTGCCTTCTTATATCCCTTTTAACCAGATAGCGGTAAAAAGATAAAAGATCATTTATATACCATATCCTCAAAAACCAATCTTGCGGGAGAATAAAGCTACCCCACAGTAAAAATTTGCTGATTATGGCCTCAAACATAAGTCAGGTAACAGGGATGCTGAAAACTGTACAGAGTAAGCATAAATTTCAAATCTGAAAAAATGCCAACCATCGTAGTCCGCCACAAAGTAGAAAACTTTGATACATGGCTGAAAGGACATCAGGATCGCGTCAAAATATTTTCAAAGTTCTGTCCCGGATTCAACACGTTTCAGGATACTAATGACCCTAACTCTGTGGTTATGGTCTGTGAAGTAAATGATGTGGAGGCGTTACAGAAAGTAATGAGCGATCCCGAATTAATGAAAATGGCCCACGAAAAGCACACTGTGATTGACCCGATAACTATCTCTATGCCGGTTGCGATATAAATGGGCTCAAGCTATGGTGAAACAAGATTTTAAATCAACAGAAAGATGCACGTAAAGAAATTCATCTGAAAATAAGTAATAAATGACGCCTCTTTCTAATATTGATTCCCTCTTCACTTAACATATAAAAACTTAAAAATGAAAAAATTATCAATCATCCTCACTGCATACCTACTGTCCATGCTTTTGTTAAACCTGAACGCCAATGCACAATCGGATAAGCCCTATACAGACGGTCCGGTATGGCAACTTTCTTTTGTACAAACCAAAACCGGCATGGCCGACGCTTATATTAAAGATCTGAGCGAGCATTGGGCTAAAATGATGAAAGCAGCCAAAGAGGAGGGTCTCATAATGGATTACAAAATCTTTGAGTCAAACACAGCCACTCCTTCCGACTGGGACCTGCTGCTGATGGTAGAAGTAAAAAATTATGCCGCCTTAGACAACATTGGCGATAAAATGGATGCCCTCAGCCAAAGGCTTTTTGGGCAGGAAGATGCAGGAAATAAGATTACTATCTCCCTGAACGATATACGTAAAATATTAGGCGAAAAGCTGGCCCGGGAACTTATATTCAAATAAAATTCAGGAATGGAATACCTTTCATAATTTTGTATCCGCAAGTTAGTGTCATGCCAAAAATGATGTGTCGTATTTCCCACTAAGGCTTTTCTCTGTGCATTCCATGTGGCTTTGTGGGATAATTTTCGTGCGTCATTTTAAAGTTGGCTTAACATGAGAATATTCTTATGAATAAAGCAGATTTTAATTTAATTGCAAAGGCCATTCTGTTATATTATGAACATCGCAACAGCTTGTTTGCCGATCATTTTATATCTGACAGGCTGGATAGATCACCCGAAATTATCAGGTCAGAGATCGCGGAATGGTCACATACTTCACCCGAAGAGTTGATCACTTATCTTGAGCCTGAAAAGATAAAACGCCATATCGCGAAAACCGCTGCCCTGATAAGAGAGAAACAAACCAACTCTTCCAATATCCTGATGGAGGCCATGACAGAGAATGAAGGGGAACATTTATCCATACATTACAAGTTGGTAGATACACCTTTCGGCAATGCATTGATAGCCTCCACGTCAAAAGGTATTTGTCATTTGACTTTCGTGGATAAAGAAAATAAAGAATCTATCGGGCAGCTAAAGAAAAAGTTTCCTCATGCAGAATATGAAGAAGCGGGAGACGATTTTCAGCATGATGCCATATCTCTATTTGATGGAAAAGAGGATAACCTCCGTCCCGTTCACCTCCATTTGAAAGGTTCTCTTTTTCAAATCAGTACCTGGAAAAAACTTATAGATATTCCATTCGGAGGGCTGATGTCTTATTCTGCTTTAGCAGATGATATCAAGGATTCCCATGCATTAGGCGCAGCAGTCGGCAGCAATCCGGTTGCTTATATCATACCCTGTCACAGAACGGTAAGAGCATCGGGTGAATTCGGAGACTATCATTGGGGGAGAGCAAGAAAGGCAGCACTGATTTGTATAGAAGCCATTCAATCAAAAGGCAAATTTCTGTAATTAAAAAGGTCAAAAACTCATTCTTTCGGATCCCATCTGACGATCCTGCCACGCATAAATCATGATGTCATGATTTATCAGTTTTTTTCCAACAACTGCGAACAATACCATTCCTGCCTGGGCAAATGAAAAGGCCCCTTGAATAAATTGCCTTTGGCTGTTTGAGCAATTGTTCCGTCGCGATGTAAATATCCAAACCATTCCCCATATTTCCCGTCGTGAAAATGCTGATAAGAATAATCATGGATCATCTGATGCCACTTTAAATATTTCTCGTTTCCCGTCACCTTGTAAGCCAGTAATGTAGCAATAATCGTTTCGTTATGCGGCCACCAGAATTTCATATCCTGCCAGTATTCCTGCACCGGCTTATTATACACGTCCCTGAAATAAAACATACCTCCGTATTCCTTATCCCAACCGCGTTCCCACATATAATCCAATATCCTGCAGCCTAAGTCAATTAAATGCTTGTCGTTGTTCCTGTACTTTGCTTCATGCAAAATAAACCAGGCGCCTTCAATAGCATGACCGGGTGTGAACGTTCTGCCATCTATATGATCAATAATTTTTCCATCAGGACTCACCTGTTCCATTACACAACGCAAATCATCTTTGACAAAATCTGTTTCTATTTCATGAATCCATTTTTCTATCCATTCATCACAGCGAGGATCGCCAATTGTCTCACGAAGTTGCTGAGCGGTGTTGATCATGATCATCGGCACACCCAGACCTTTGGCCCGGCGTATGTTGGTAAATTTTGGTTCCAATTTTATTTTGCCGCTTGCATAATTAATACATTTCCCAAAAAGTTCTCTCGCTTCTTCGGCGATTTGTCTATCACCTGTAGCTTTGGCATAAGCTGCATAAGCAATCACCGCAAAAGTTTCTGAAAAAAAATAACGGCGTTTGCGAATAGGCTTCCCGTCGCGCGTCATGTGAAAGAACATTCTTCCATCTTCATCGAAGCAATATTTTCGCAGGAAATCAACACCGGCTTTAGCACCGTCTAACCATTCTTTTCTCCTTTCAACGGTGTTGTATAGTGTAGCTAATAACCAGGCAAAACGTCCCTGTATCCACACTGCTTTGTCATCATCCAATAAACTGCCGTCGTGATCGCGCATCAGCAAATAACCGCCGTATTCCTTATCTATTGAACGCGGAAACCAAAAGGGAACTGTATCGTTGAGTAATTGGTTCTTATAGAAGAGTTTTAATTCATTTAAGCTCATATCGGGGAATTTTATGTTTTACGGTTAAATGGTTTTATTGTTTCATGGTTCCAAGTTCCATGTTTCAAGTTTATTCAATATTTGAAAGTTCAGATAAGTTTTTACTATCCACGATTCAATGTCGATTAGGTGTTTTTTCTCAAAATGGCAGATTTTCTTAACTAAATCACATTGATTCACAATTGACCATTCACGATTGACAAGTCCTTTTTCAAATCTTTTTCATCCGAAAAATCATTTACTGTAGGTTTCAGGAATGATAACTGGATAACCAATGCTACCGAGACTATCACTGCTAAGAATGCAAAATCTCTTCCTAAATGTCCGGCATCGGTTGCCTTACCTA
>SCQT01000002.1 GCA_004322015.1 Chitinophagaceae bacterium | reverse complement strand
CTCATATCCATGACGAGATACCTCCGTATTCAATCCAGGAATCAATACCATAAATTTTAGAAGCATCATTACCATCTTTGATCAAAAGTCTTTCATAAAGTTAAGTAATTTTTCGGGAGGAGAGAAATGTACCATTATGCCACTCAATAATCTTTATTCGGTACTATAGCCTGATAAAGAAAATTCCGTTTATCTTTCTGTACCTTTTTTAGTATACCTGCATCTACTTTATTTTTAAGAGCTTGGCTCACTGCAGAACTGTTAAAAGTTAAATGATATTCATATCTACAGAAATCAATTATCTCTTTTTACCCTTCTGATTCCTCTCAATGGTATCGAATATTAAGATGGCTATTTTTCTTGGATCAACTTCAATTTCATTAGCTAACTTTAAAATATTTCTCAGCGAGAGAAGATCAGGTTCATCAAGTGTTTTTAAAACTTTGGGATAACTTATTCCTGTTACTTTTTGGATTTTAGTTTTACCAAACTCATTAAAAAATTCTTCATAATCTTCAATAGTCTCTGTGTCAAACAGCTTTTTTAAAGTATAATATGGATTATTCTTATGCACTTTTATATTTATTTTTTACCTCTAAAAATAAATATAAGTAATTGGAAATCAATCATGTATTTATATATGTGTATTATAAATGCAGATATATAAATATTTTATTTTTATTTTACAATAGTATTTTCTAACTTTGTTTTTATCAATTAAGTGACGGCATTTTCGAGTAAAGAAAGTTATTAGTTTTGTGGCTTATTAATTATTAACCACATATTGCATCGTACTTGTCCCGTCGAGCTTCAGACCCCGGGATTAAGTTGAGCGATGCTCACGTCTAAGGCGTGGGCTCGCTTGTTTGCTACCTAGGGTCTGAAGCTCGATAGGTTTGCTGCAAGTTGAGTCCTGCGCCTTTTTATTTGTGCTTCCCGTTATATTGTCCGGCAGGTTCTCACTTATAAAGTATGTTCAGAGTTATTGCAAACCAGCTAGACCATAGCCATGCATATTTACTACTATCACCACGAGTTGTATCTCCTTCAAAGTAATTGGGCGAAGAAGCCTAAATGCCCTGTATAAGTATTAGCCTCCACGAATTTTTGGTTGATAAAGCCGGGAGGTAATATATTATCTCCCGGTTATTATCTTCTAACCTCATTTTTCATTTCACCAAAACAAATCATAATGAAAAAACTCATACTTTTCATAGCGGGGGTGGTATGCGCTATAATATCAGTACAAGCACAACCATCCATTCATTATATACTTAAGGGTAAAATAAGCTCCACCGGGAAAGAGCCGCTTGCCGGAGCATCCATCGTTTTAAAGGAGAGCGGTACAGAGACCATTTCGAATGCTGACGGAGATTTTAATATGGCATTGTCCGCGATCCCGGATACGCTTGTCATATCTCATCTTGGCTTCCGTAGAAAGCAAGTCATTATTCAGAATATTCCAGCAAGTACAGTAATGGTTATAATGGATCCTTCCAATACACAACTGCAGGAAGTGACCGTGAGTACCGGTTATCAGCAGATGCCCAAAGAGAGGGCTACGGGGTCATTTGCTCAGCCGAATAAAGAAATATTTGACAGCAGGGTATCAACAGACGTCATTAGTAAGTTGGAAGATATTACCTCCGGTTTGGTGTTCAACAAGGGAGACCTCGGAGCTAATGAGTCTTCCCTGAAAATACGGGGACAAAGCACCATATTCGCCAATGATGCACCTTTAATCGTTGTGGACAATTTCCCGTATGATGGGGATATTAATAATATTGATCCTAATGATGTGAAAAGTATTACGGTACTGAAGGATGCCGCCGCAGCATCCATTTGGGGCGTACGGGCAGGTAATGGTGTTATTGTTATTACTACAAAAAGAGGGAATATAAATCAGCCAATGAGGGTTCAGTTTAATGCCAATACCACGCTATATGACAAACCTGACCTCTTTTATGACCCCAATTTTTTGGATGCGAATGATTTCATTAACGTGGAGCAAATGTTATTTAATGACGGATTTTATGATGCACAGTTGATTGATCCTACTTTCCCTGCAGTTTCGCCGGTTATAGAAATATTAAATCAGCAAAGGAATGGACAACTATCTGCTTCCGATGCTGCATCTCAAATAAATGCATTTCGGCATAATGATGTTCGTAAACAATTGGGAAAATATTTTTATAAAAATGCTTTCAATCAGCAATATGCCGTTAATCTCAGCGGGGGTGGAGAAAAAACAAGCTATTACCTGTCTGTCGGGTATGATAAAAACAGAGGTGCCCGGGACGGAAGCGATTACAACAGGATCAAGCTAAATGCATACAACACATTTAAACCCATTAAAAATTTAGACCTGAAGATAGGCTTGGATTATACTAAAACAGGAACTACGGCAGATAATGCCATGTCCGAAATAACCACAGGCGGAAGCTATGCCACCATTTATCCGTATGCAACTTTTGCAGATAATAAAGGAAATCCTTTGCCTGTTGTAAAAGACTATGCAACCTCTTTTGCCCAGTCTGCAGAAGAAAACGGATTTTTAAACTGGCAGTTCTTTCCTTTAAAAGAAAGGGGGCTGTACACAACTGCAACTAAAGGGTCTGATATACGCATTTCGTCGGGCGCCGGATATACGTTTATGAAGGGTCTGATGGGGGAAATAAGTTATCAGTATGAAGCAGGTAACTCACCTGCCAATACCCTCATAAATGAACAAAGTTATTATGCGCGCAATTTAATAAATGAATTTTCTGTTGTTTCGGGGGGAATGGTTACAGGCTATAATATTCCGGTAGGGGGTATTTTAATCTTAAATGATAACAGCTATCATTCTTATGATCTGAGGGGACAATTATCGTACAGTAATACATGGAGGGAAAATGACATATCAGCTATAGCTGGTGTGGAGGAAAGAGAAGTACAAACACATGGCGTTTCCAATATCCTTTATGGTTATGATCCGAACACAGGCATTTCGGGGCCGGTAGATAATATAGACTATTTTCAGCTTTATCCGAGCAATCAATATAGTAATATCGCTTCTAATTCAGGAATTACCGGAACACTCAACAGATTCAGATCGTACTATTCCAATGCTTCTTACACTTATGACAATCGTTATACCTTATCTGCCAGCGGACGAATAGATGGCTCTAATTATTTCGGTGTAAAGACCAATCTCAAAAGCGTTCCTTTATGGTCAACCGGCTTGATGTGGGCAATTAATAAAGAAAACTTTTTTCATTCAACTTTCTTTTCCCTGTTGAAATTGAGGGTGACCTATGGGTTTAATGGAAACTTAGATCAAAATATCGCAGCAATAACCACTTTCCGGTACTCCTTTAATTCATTTCTTACCGGAGCACAAACAGCGGTCATCAATAATATTCCTAATCCGGAATTAAGGTGGGAAAAAACGGGAATGCTCAATGTGGGAATTGATTTTGGTTTTGGGGAAAATGTCATTACAGGAAGTATAGACTATTATAGAAAGCATGGTGTTGATTTAATTGGCGATGCTCCAATGGATCCTACCACAGGAGTTACTCAATTGACAGGAAACTTTGCCGGCATGAAAGGAGGCGGGATGGATATAGTGATTAATTCAAGAAACATAAATAAAGG
>SCQT01000124.1 GCA_004322015.1 Chitinophagaceae bacterium | reverse complement strand
GATATTAGCGCTTTTTTCAGCGCTGTCGTTGGTATTCTTCCTGTATGTGCCCATCTATGGAAATGTGACGATCAACCGTTTCCGGTCTGCATTTCAAACTCCTTCCGGGGATGCTTCCTTTGACACCCGTACTATTCACCGGCATCAAATGCAGCCGTTTTTGCATTCCCATCCGTTTGGGAACGGGCTTAACACCACCATGGGGGCCGGGATGAAATACAATCCGCATAACTTTCTGGCAGGATTCCCTCCCGACAGCGCTTATTTTCAGATCGCGCTGGAACAGGGATGGGTCGGACTGACTTTGAATTGTATCTTTTTGCTGAGTATCTTATTATTCGCGGTTCACTACTTCTATCGTTGTAAAAATCCTGAAATAAAAACCTATTATCTCGTGATGACCGTGATGCTGTTTTCCCTGATGTTAGGCGCCTTTACGCAATTTACTCTTTCATCCATACCGCAGAATTTTATTTTTACAGGCTTTATTGCCTGCATCATTAAATTACACACTTTTGATCACCCTCAATTATCTGACATAAATTCCTAAAATCCATTTCCATGAAACATGTTCTTTTAGTAACACTTTGCAGTTTATTACTGAGCCCGCTTTTTGCACAAATGAACCCGCCGGATAAAAAGATGACTTCCGACCCGGCGATGGCGGAGAGATTAGTAAACCTTGCCATGCAGAACCCGCAGTTGGAGATAGCGGATCACGAGGTAAATATATCCCAGTATAAGCTGAAAGAGGAAAAAGGATGGTGGGCGAGCAGCATCAGCCTTTCCTTTAATGCCAATGAGTTCACCATCAAGCGTCTGGAAAACAAACAGGCCCCGGCGGGAGGATATTATCCCTACTATCCGTTTTATAACGTAGGTGTTAGTATCCCCATCGGCGGCATCATATCCAAGCCCTTCTCGGTAAAGGCTGCCCGTGAAGGAGTAGCCATCGCACAGGCACAACGCAACAGCGCTTATCGCCAGGTACGTGCCGCGGTTTTGTCCGCTTACAATGACTACCTGGCTAACCAGGAACTGCTGACCATCCAAAGCCAGCTTACGGAAAGTTCGTATAACGACTTTTTACAGGCAAAAGAAAAATTCCGAAACGGACAGATATCCGCAGATGATTATAACAAAGCCATTCAGAACTACCATGATCAGTTGGCGAACCGCATCACCGCCCAGCATAACCTGAACGGAGACAAGATCCAGTTGGAACAACTTATCGGACAGCCCCTGGATAAGGCGCTGGCAGGCAGCTCCCGAACGGTGGACCAGCATGGCTCTCAGACTGTGAAGTGAGGGAATCGTTTGATTGTTTATTGTTTGATTGTTTGATTGTTTGATTGTTCGATTGTTTAATGATCCGGGGCAGTGGATGATAATCCGAAACTTCGGATGGCTGCTGATATTTAACTATAAAAATAGTATGATATTGTGTAAAACCTAAGATCCTTTAAAAATGAAGATCGCTATTGAAGCACAACGGATATTCAGGAAGAAAAAGCACGGGATGGACATCGTGACGCTTGAGCTTATCCGTCATCTGCAGGAAACGGACCATGAGAACGAATACTTCATTTTGGTAAGACGAGATAAGGACAGAGGCGTATTATCTGAAACTAAAAATTTTCATATTGTAGAATTACCTTCCGTGGCTTATCCGTTATGGGAACAATATTATTTACCCAGAGCCATCAGAAGGATTAAACCGGATATACTGCATTGTACGGGAAATACGGCTCCTCTCAGGCTTCCAAAGGGGATACAACTGATCCTGACTTTACACGATATTCTTTTTATCCAGAGGATGTATTTCTCCAATGGAACTTTGTATCAGAAGTTGGGTAATTTATACAGGAGATGGTTGGTGCCTAAAATAGTACCCCGTTGTGCACAGATCATTACGGTTTCTAATTTTGAAAAAAGCCAGATACTTACCTATTTTCAGCTATCTCCCTCATCGGTCAGGGTAGTGTCGAACGCTTTCAGCCGGCAGTATTATGAAGACCTGCCGGATGACAAAATCCTTTTTTATAAAAAGAAGTATCATCTGCCCGGCAGATATATACTCTTTTTGGGGAATACCGATCCCAAAAAAAATACGGAGAATGTCCTGAAAGCTTTTGCCATTTATTGCAAAAATAATAAAGGGCCTGTCTCGCTGGTGATGCCGGATGTAAGCGCCTTTTTTTTAAGGACCCTGCTTCATAAAATCAAAGAAAGGGAAATAAGGAAGTTCATTCATTTAACAGGGTACGTATCCAATAATGAATTGCCTTATTTATATAAGAAAGCCTCCCTGTTTTTGTATCCTTCTTATTACGAAAGTTTTGGTATCCCCCTGTTGGAAGCCATGGCCAGTGGGATTCCGGTCATTTCTTCCTTCGGCGGAGCCATACCGGAAATTACAGCGGGCGCTGCATTTTTAGTAAACCCCGACAACCCCGATGAAATTGCTTCTGCCATGACGGAAGTCCTGTCCGATGTCCAAAAGCGGGATACATTGAAGAAGAGAGGTCTGATCAGAGCCGCTGAGTTCAACTGGCAGGATACCGCCATCCGTACGCTTGAAATCTATAAGGAAACCATCAGGAAACACATACTGAAAACTACAAAAATAACCACTTCATGATAGTAT
>SCQT01000123.1 GCA_004322015.1 Chitinophagaceae bacterium | reverse complement strand
TCACATCTCACAGCTGCCTAATTAAAGGAAAGGTTATCTTTTACTGTTAGCTATGGTGTGCAAGATAGCAGATGTTATGTTTATTATTAAAATCAATTGGATTATGATACTTGAGGTTTGCTTTGATGTTGTTGTTCTGAGTTCCGGGCCTCGGGATATTTGCTTTGTGAAACCGAATGATAATAAAGCTATCAGGCCATTAAACCGTTCCTGAGGTGTCTTTCATGTGTGTAATTGTACCATCAGAGCTTATCCCAGCGCCTTCCTCACTTCAGGAATTACTTTCGATCCGTACAGTTCTATCGTTTTCATCAATTGTGAATGGGTGGGTCCTCCTACGTCAATATGTGCCACGAAACGGGTAAGACCGAACATTTGAATGGTATGAATTATTTTATCAATAACCCGTCCCGGTTCTCCCATATACAGAGCGCCTTCGGGACCCATGCCGCCTGTGAACTGTGGTTCCGAATATTTTGATGCCCAGCCGCGTTCTTCACCTATTTTATCCATTTGAGCGGCATAATAAGGATAATAATCATCCGTGATCTCTTTTGTGGAGCCGGCTAAAAAGGTGTGGGAATGAACCGCTATCTGCATATTCTTACGGTCATGCCCGAAATGGATATATAGTTCTTTGTAATAATCAATCAGCGGTTTGAATTGTACGGGCCTTCCCCCGATGATGGCGAAAATAACGGGTAATCCGAAACGTGCCGCACGTACTACAGATTCGGGAGTACCGCCCACCGCTACCCAAACCGGCAGTTCTCTTCCGGGCCTCGGATAAACAGTTTGTTCCGTTAACGTCGCACGAAATTTTCCTTCCCAGGTTATTTTTTCATTCTTATTCAGCTTCACCAGCAAATCCAGTTTTTCATCAAACAATTCATCATAATCTTTTAAATCATATCCGAATAACGGAAACGACTCAATGAAACTGCCCCTGCCGGCAACAATTTCTGCACGTTGATCTGAAAGAAGGTCAATCATGGAGAAATCCTGGTAAACTTTTACCGGATCTGCGGAACTCAATACGGTAACTCCGCTTGCCAGTTTGATATGGTTGGTTACCGGAGCAAGCGCCGATAACATGATTTCGGGGGCGGGAACAGCATAATCCGGCCGGTGATGCTCTCCCATTAAAAAAATATCTATTCCCGATTCATCGGCAAGCTTTACTTCTTCCAGGATCTCTTTGAATCGCCGGCCTACGGGCTGATACTTTTTCGTCTGCCTGTCAAAGATCAGGTCGCCGAACATTCCAATCCCTAACTCCATATTTGAGATTTTTTACAAAAGTAAGCGTTCATACCCATCTGTGCAGGCGAAAGATTATTTTGACGTCGGGGTAGATTGTTTTAGTGGACGACAAGATGGTAATGTGTTAACTGCGAGTGATCAATCTGTATCCCGGTGCTGGATCATGCAGCTATATGTAAAAGGACGTGCAGGACACTTTCATATTGTATCGTGTTCAATCCTGTGTTTCCCCGAAGGTATTTTATACCGCTAATTCGGCCAGCTTGGTCCTTATCTTGGCTTCTATTTCATTGGCTAATTCGGGATTATCCAGCAAAAGCTGACGAACTGCTTCTCTTCCCTGGCCCAACTTATTGCCGTCATAGCTAAACCATGAACCGCTTTTCTGCAAAATATCATATTGAGCGCCCAGGTCAATGATCTCACCGGTTTTCGAGATGCCCTGTCCGAAAATAATATCAAATTCCGCCTGGCGGAAAGGCGGCGCTACCTTATTCTTTACCACTTTTACTTTCACATGATTACCAATAGAATTATCGCCGTCTTTGATCTGGCTCATCCGCCGGATATCCAGACGAACGGAGGAATAAAACTTAAGTGCATTACCGCCGGTGGTCGTTTCCGGATTACCGAACATAATGCCTATCTTCTCCCGCAACTGGTTGATAAAAATGCAGCAACAATTGGTTCTGCTGATAGTAGCGGTCAGTTTTCGTAAAGCCTGGCTCATCAACCTTGCCTGAAGCCCCATTTTACTGTCGCCCATTTCGCCTTCCAGTTCTCCCTTTGGCACTAAAGCAGCTACAGAATCTATGACCACCACATCCAATGCCCCGGAGAGGATCAGCCGGTCGGCTATTTCGAGAGCCTGTTCCCCGTAATCAGGTTGTGATATAAGCAGGCTTTCCACATTTACACCTAATTTCTGTGCATAGGTTACGTCAAAAGCATGTTCGGCATCTATGATGGCACAAATTCCTCCTTTTTTCTGCGCTTCAGCAATCACATGGATGGCAATGGTCGTTTTACCGGAAGATTCGGGCCCGTATATTTCAGTCACTCTGCCCCGTGGAAGTCCGCCAATGCCCAGTGCTGCATCCAGGCCAATGGAACCCGTGGAGATCACGTCTATCTGGCGATCGGCTCTTTCATTCATCATCATGACGGATCCCTTGCCAAAATCTTTCGCGATCTTATCCATCGTAAGATGGAGCGCTTTCAACTTTTCCGTATTGGCCTTTCCGTTTTCTTTTATAGTTTCCGTTTCTTTTGCCATGATCAATCGTTTTATGCTTTTTACAAAAATAGGCGATATTTTTCCTTTTCCAATTTTTTTAGCATAATAAATTTTTTCTAAGCTTTTTAATCAGAAAACAAGATTTTTGCAAAATATGGATGCGGTCCACCATCAGTTGATCACTATTCCCTGCCCACCGGGGAAGAAAGTTTATTTTGCTTCCGATTTTCATTTGGGCGCTCCCGATATGGCTACCAGCCTGCAACGGGAACGCCTTATTGTGCAATGGTTACAAGAGGCGGAGAAAGACGCCGCTCATATTTTTTTAGCGGGAGATCTGTTTGATTTCTGGTTTGAATATAAAAAGGTGATACCCAAAGGGTACACCCGTCTGTTGGGAAAATTGGCAGAACTTACGGATAAAAACATTCCTGTGAGCGTATTTATCGGGAACCATGACATGTGGATGAATGGTTATTTTGAAAAGGAGCTGAATATACCGGTGTATCATCATCCGGTTACCTTTCTAATAGGTGAAAAGAAGTTCCTGATAGGGCATGGCGATGGGTTGGGACCGGGAGATCGTCGGTATAAGATTTTGAAAAAGATCCTGAGAAGCAGATTCTCCCGTGGGTTTTTTGCCGCCTTGCATCCCGGATGGGGCATTGGGCTGGCAAACATATTCAGCCGCCGCAGCCGTATGATGACAGAAGAGAATACGTTTTTGGGCGAAGAAAAAGAATGGCTCATCCAATATGCAAAAGAAAGATTGCAGGAAGAACATTTCGATTATTTTGTTTTTGGACACAGGCATTTGCCCTTAGACATTCAGTTGACCGGCAACAGCCGCTATATTAATCTGGGCGACTGGATACGTTATTTTACTTACGCTATTTTTGATGGAAATGAATTGACGTTGTGCTATTATGAGAAAGAGTATAAAGTACAGTAAAGTTGTTCTAATCCTATTTTACAAGGTTTCCCACAAAGGCACAAAATACACAAAGCCTATCTTCAATGTATCCTTAGCGGCTCTGTGGGATATATTTAGCAACATATTTATGCTTAATTTTGACGATTATTTTTAAGCTTTAAACTAACATATATGGATTATCGTGTAGAAAAAGATACTTTAGGAGAAGTGAAGGTACCCGCCGATGCTTACTGGGGGGCACAAACAGAACGTTCCATAGAAAACTTTAAGATCGCGCAGGATATTAATAAAATGCCCAAAGAGATCATTCGGGCGTTTGCTTATCTGAAAAAGGCAGCGGCCCTTACCAATGTGGATGCAGGTGTTTTACCCAAAGAAAAAGCGGAGCTGATCGGTAAAGTGTGCGATGAGATCTTAACCGGACAATTAGCGGATCAGTTCCCTTTGGTAGTCTGGCAAACGGGTTCGGGTACACAATCCAATATGAATGTAAATGAAGTCATTGCCAATCGTGCCCATGTTATTAATGACGGTAAACTGACCGATAAACCAAAGATACTTCATCCGAATGATGATGTGAATAAGTCACAATCGTCTAATGATACTTTTCCCACGGCCATGCATATTGCAGCTTATAAAATGTTAGTGGAAACCACGATTCCCGGTTTGGAAAAGCTGCGTGATACACTTGCTGCCAAATCGAAAGCATATATGCATGTGGTAAAGATCGGACGCACCCATTTTATGGATGCCACCCCGCTGACATTAGGACAGGAGATCAGTGGATATGTGGCACAGCTTAACCACGGAATCCGTGCCATTAAAAACACATTGCCGCATTTGAGCGAGCTGGCATTGGGCGGGACTGCGGTGGGTACCGGCATCAATACGCCCCCTGATTATGCGAAAAATGTGGCTAAAAAAATTGCGCAGTTAACAGGCCTTCCTTTTGTGACTGCCGGAAATAAATTTGAATCTCTGGCTGCTCATGATGCCATTGTGGAATCGCATGGTTCTTTAAAAACGGTAGCTGTCAGCCTGATGAAGATTGCCAATGACATCCGTATGTTGTCTTCGGGCCCCCGTTGCGGCATAGGCGAGATCAGCATTCCTGCCAACGAGCCAGGGTCCTCTATTATGCCCGGGAAAGTAAATCCCACACAGTGTGAAGCGCTGACCATGGTAGCTGCACAAGTCCTGGGAAATGATGTAGCCATCAACGTGGGGGGGGCTACAGGACAGTTTGAATTAAACGTGTTCAAGCCGGTAATCATTTATAATTTCCTGCACAGCGCCCGCCTGATAGGGGAAGCAGCAGTATCTTTTAATGATAATTGCGCAGTGGGTATCGAACCCGTTGAAACAAATATTAAAAAGAATTTAGATAATTCCCTGATGCTGGTGACTGCATTAAATACCAGGATCGGTTATTACAAAGCAGCAGAGATAGCACAGAAAGCACATCAGCAAAATAAAACATTGAAAGAAGCGGGCGTGGAATTAGGCTATCTTACACCGGAGCAATTTGATGAATGGGTGGACCCCGGAAAGATGGTCGGTGATATTGGAGAATAATAAATCCCTCTTCCTTGTATCGGAGACTTAGAATTATTCCGGACATTCTAAAACTCATACAACATGGAAGAAGGTCATTGGTTTATCGGGTGATGGTCTTCAGTACAACATAAAGGGGCAAGCGTGCCTTTTGTCAATGCTCTGAATGTTTTGTTATACCCTGCTACATAGGGCTTGCTCAATAACTTGTAACGTTTTTGAAATCATATTTTTGCCCTTTGGGCAAAGCCCTTTCTCTTACAAAAGATTCAAGTTAATAACATTGATCCTATCCTATAAAAACGGCTCTTTTAATCCAATCTCTTCTAAGAACTTGTATTCAAAACTTTTTTCTATATAATCAGATGC
>SCQT01000122.1 GCA_004322015.1 Chitinophagaceae bacterium | reverse complement strand
AAGGAAGCATCCCCGGAAGGAGTTTGAAATGCAGACCGGAAACGGTTGATCGTCACATTTCCATAGATGGGCACATACAGGAAGAATACCAACGACAGCGCTGAAAAAAGCGCTAATATCAAAGTCCGCTTCCTGTAAATGGTCATTACAATGTACAAGCCTACGCCCGCCACAAGCATCAGATACGCCGTCCGGGTGCCGGAATAGGACATTCCCAAAACCATAAACAGCACAAAACACCCCATCATCATTTTCTCCTTTTTGCCGAACGGCCCTGAGATCATGGCGATCACTCCTGCGGCAGCGCCTGCCATCAGTGTGCCGAAGTTTGCCGGATCACTGAAAAAAGAAAACTTCCGCACCCCCTCGCCCGGAAGGGAATATAAATTTAATACCCGTGGATCTGAGTATAGCCAATGGTGTTCGAAAGGCGTAAAGCCGATCTTTTGCTGGATCACACCATACAAGCCCGTAATAAAAAGGGCGCCCACTATAAACTTAAAGAAAAACCGGATACTTTTCAGGTCTTTAAAAATATATAAAAAAAGAAAAAGGGTGGCCCAGGAAACGAAGGCTCCCCTCATAAAAGAAAGCCAGCCCAATCTCGAATTCATTCCCGCATTGAACAATTGAGTCGCCCAGTAAGCCGTCAGGACCAGGTAAATAAAAATGATCGGATGCCATCTCATCTGTTGGAATGGATGTTCATAAATATTTTTAAAAAGCAGGATCGCAAAAAATGCGAAAGGCAGCGACAGCAGGATCATATCCACAGGGAGAGAGGCGGTGGTCCGGCTGATAAAACCGGATAAAAAGGCGAATATCATCATCCCGTAAAGCCCTGCTTCAAGGTGATAGAAACATAAAGCAAATACGATCATTCCGATACATCCTGCAGCGATAATGACGCCGATCTTATCACTTACGGTAAAAACGGACCAGGCAATGAGAAGCGCAATAGCCAGCACGATCATATATTCAATCCATCTCCCTGACCGGGTGAAAGAAAATTCAGCTCTTATTTTACTAAAAGATACCATAAAGTTTTTCACTGTGTTATAAAAACATGATCTTTATAAATATTCCCACGAAAAAACTGATGA
Source organism: Chitinophagaceae bacterium (assembly GCA_004322015.1). Taxonomy (GTDB): domain Bacteria; phylum Bacteroidota; class Bacteroidia; order Chitinophagales; family Chitinophagaceae; genus FW021-bin31. Next base: position 2,456 of record SCQT01000122.1, on the reverse strand, counting down.
TCAGCGCCATCACTACAAACTCCAGGGCAGCATATTTATTTGCACCGTCTTTCATGCTTTTTGAATTTGAGGTACGCCGGGTGAAATATGCAATAACTTTTTCAGATCGTTCATATCATATTCAAACAGGAAATTCAAATGCCTGTGTTTGCATACATTATAGATCATGACCCCCCCTGCACAGGCGAATACTATCTGTGAAAACAGGATCACCGTCGAGTTGGTGTAATGGAACAGGTGAATAAATCCGTTTCGCAGCGCCACTACCAGTACCATATGCAGCAGATAAATGTATAATGAATGAAAACCGATCACTCTTAATATCCGCAGTTTATCCGCCTTTTGCAAAAAGAAACAGATATTCACCATCAGCATGGATCCGATCATGACTATCAGGAAATACCGGAGGATCACCCAGTCCTTCTGAAGCAGCCATATCCACGTAAACCCGGATTTATCAGGTTCCATAAAAAACGGATCCATCCCTTCATGGTGAATGAAATAGATCTGAGAGATCACAAAAAACGGAAGCAGGATCAGAAAAACCTTCGGGGAGCCGAATAACCGGTCGTTCTCATGGTTCAGGACCACGGAGGACAGCATGGTTCCCATAGCCAGGTACAGGTAGTAAATGGAAAACTCCTGCAGCATGCTGTTGAAGGATAATGCAGGTGATAATAAATAAAGCGCTATGCCCAAAATCAAATGGCTCGCGCCTTTCATGTGAAGCGTTGTATATAAGAAAGCATACACTGCAGATGCATTAAAGAGCGCGATCAGGTACCACAGGGGTCCTAAAAGCTTAGGATTATAAAAGGCGGCCAGATAAGCGATGGGCGACCAGGGAAAATTAGCGTATGCCTGCACAAAATAACCCGCCGATACTTCCATAAATACCCACAAAAGGTAAGGATACAATAATATCCGGCTTCTGTACCCGATATATTTCGCCAGCCCTCTTTTTTTTAAACCCTGCTGAATAAACACGCCGGATAATATAAAAAACAAAGGCACCCTGAAAGAATATACGATCATATTGGTATTGATCAGCCAGGTATTCACTTGTAATCCCGAAGTGATCAGCCCTAAGAAAGAATGATGATACACCACTAAAAAAATAGAAAGTCCTTTGGCATAATCTATCCATGCCAACCGTTTGGATCGCAGGATAGTTGCTGCATTAAAAAAATAGTTATAGAAACCTGTTAAAGCGGCTTTCATATCTTCAGTGAATTTTGAGGATCACATGTTCAGGTTATGCTCATTAATTCTGTTCAACACAGCCCCCAGCACGCTTACCTTTTCCTTCTTCAGGAAATCCATGAATTTTTTGTCTTCGCCGGTCAGGGTCTGGTCGGCGGCAAACAGGAGGATCACCGAGTCGGTGTATTGCAGTAATTCTTTGCAGTCAGGTCCCTGGCTGAGCGCCGCACAGTCTATGAGGATATAGTCGAATCCCGGATTATTGTGCTTCAGGTGAGAAAGTATGTTGGATGCGGGCATTACTTCTTCGGGAGTATAATCTCCCTGTCCGCAACCTAACACTTTCACATGGGCATCTCCGGTATCCGCCAGATTTTTCAGTAATAATGCTTTGTCGGCGGCCGCATCATTGCCTGTTTTCAGCGTTTCCAATGCTGCCTGTGCCTGGTATTTCTGCGACAGCGTATTATGGTGAAAATTGGCATCCACCAGCAATATCCGGTCGTTTCTCAGGCTCAGGCTTCCTGCCAGGGCCTGTATCAGGGTCGTCCTTCCCGCCCCCTCATGATATCCCGCCACCAGGAAAATTTTCTTTCCTGAATTTTCCACCTCGTAACGAAGCTGCTTGATTTGTTCCCTGTAACTCCGTTTATGCTCCGGCAGGGATCCGTTCGCGCTGAATATCTGTTCTACCGGCATATCTTTCATGCTGATCCTTTTCAGATTGGCAAGGACCGGCATATCAATATTTTCTTTCAGACCGGAAGGAACCCTGATACTTTGATCGGTCAGTTCCAAAAACAATAAGATAAAGATCAACCCGAAGAAAACCCCCACCCCTGCAAAAGCCACTTTTTTGATCTTTTTGGAAGGGTCCGGGTATAAAGCGGGGCCTGCGGCTAAAGTTTGCTTAAAATTATTCCCCGGGAAAGAGCTATAGTTTAATGCCTGGTTATACAGATCATTCGCCTGCGTATATTCCTGGCGTGCCACATCAATTTCATTTTGTATCCCCTGGACTACATTCTGCTGTGAAGCAGAGGAAGCCACAGTGCCGTTTAGTTCGTTAATTTTAGTTTGGAGATCTTCGATGGTCTGATTGTCTATTTGTATTTGAAGATTGAGATTAGACTGCTGTCTCATCAGGTCGCTTAAAGACACACCGGCAGGGTTATCCCCGCTGATGGAAAGTTTTTGTTGTAACTGGGCTCTTACCTTATTGATCTTGTCTGCTAAAGCGGCATCCTGGGAAC
>SCQT01000121.1 GCA_004322015.1 Chitinophagaceae bacterium | reverse complement strand
TAAAAGTGAACGAAGGTCACTTGACAGGTTGTCTTTTCTGAAATGAGGATTTGCTTCTTTCATTTTTTGGGGTTTGAGGGTTATCATTGCAAATCATTTTCCTCCACAAAATAAGAACTATACACATTAATTATTCCTGCTTAAAGGTAAGGATTTATACATTGTTGAAAAAAATTTTTATCCCGTTTAATTAAAGGATATGGAGATATATAATTCTTTTTATAAGTCCAGTCCATAGTTGTCTCACCACTTATATGACAATCAATCGTTTGAGTTGATATAAAAAGACGATCTATCACATCCCTTCAATAAAAATCAGTCATCCTTTTATACATTTGTAAAAATATTTAATTATGCTTCTAATATTTGAAGATTCTGCATCCTTCTGTATTATTAATTTTATGATCGTTATCAATGATTAGCTTATTTTATGATATTTTCTCCAAAATCAAATAAAACAACACAAATAATACAAACCATGCGTCTATTCTATATAAAATTCAAAGAGTTAAGGCAGTTCATTTTTCTTTTAATCTTTGGAATCTTTCTCACAACTGATTTTTGTTTCGCTCAACATACCAAAGAACATGTTGAAAGATCCGATCGGCCTAACATCATTTATATCCTTGCCGATGATTTGGGATATGGTGATATTGGACCCTTCGGGCAAAAGAAAATTGAGACACCTAATATAGATGCACTGGCAAAAGGGGGAATGATCTTCACACAGCATTATGCGGAACCGGTTTGTGCGCCGTCCCGTTATGGATTAATGACAGGATTAAATCCGGGTCATTCATATATTCGCGGCAATGATGAATGGGCAGAACGAGGAGACGTTTGGAGTTTTAAAGCGATGGAAGCCAATCCTGCATTGGAAGGGCAATTACCAATACCTGATCCAACTATTACAGTTGCAAAGATTTTAAAAAGCGCAGGTTATAAGACTGCGCTGATAGGCAAATGGGGATTAGGCGGGCCTTTTACTGCCGGCATTCCCAACAACCAGGGATTCGACTACTTTTTTGGGTTTCTTTGCCAACGGGAAGATCATAATTATTATGCAGGCCATTTATGGGAAAATAAGCTAAGAGTTCCTCTGAATAATAAAGTGGTAAATCCTGCCATTAAATTTCCTAAAGGCCTGGATCCGAATGATCCTGAAAATTATGCGGTATATGCCCAAAATGATTATTCACCAAAGTTTATCATTCAGGCAGCCTTAAAATTTATAAGAAAAAATAAAGATCATCCCTTTTTTCTTTATTTTCCCAGTCCGTTGCCGCATGCTTCTTTACAGGCGCCTCAAAAATGGGTAGATCATTATCTGAAAAAATTTGGTACGGATGAAAAGCCCTATTTAGGCGGCAATTATGTACCGGTACGTTACCCGCATGCCACCCGTGCAGCAATGGTTTCGTTATTGGATGAGCATGTGGGAGAAATTGTAAAAGAGCTTAAACAGTCAGGTATTTATAAAAACACCATTATCATTTTCACCGGTGATAATGGAACAACTTATGAAGGCGGAACCGATGGCCCCTGGTTCGATAGCGGCGGACCCTTTAAAAGCGCTTATGGCTGGGGAAAAGGATTTTTATATGAAGGCGGTATCAGAGAACCGTTTGTGATTTCATGGCCGGATAAAATTAAACCGGGAACAAAATCAGATTTAATTTCCGCCGAATGGGATTTTTTGCCCACTCTCTGCCAGATTATCGGAGCAAAGCCACCTTCGGGTATTCAGGGTATCAGTTATCTTCCCGCTTTATTGGAAAATCCTGACGATCAAAAAAAACATCCTTATTTGTATTGGGAATTCCCGGGATATGGCGGGCAACAAGCTGTCAGGATGGGTAAATGGAAAGGAATTATTTTCGATGAACAAAAAGGGAATACAGTCATGAAACTATTTGATCTGGATAATGATATTCAGGAGCGACATGATGTGGCAGCAGAACACCCGGAAATTGTGAAGGAAATGAAAGAGATCATGAAAAAAGAACACACTGCTCCACAAGTGGATGCATTTAAGATCAAGGCGCTGGAAGAAAAATAGCCTCTTTTACCGGTATGTGAAACTACCAATAAATTAGCTTGGAAGCTACAAATTCACAGATTATCAATTCTGTTTCTGTTTCGATGAAAACAATCGTATATTTTTTCTTATAAGGAATACATTTATACCCAAACGCAGATCTGTGTGGTTCATGACAAATCGGATAAGATTTTTTGGAATCGGCCAACTTTATGAAATAATCGTAAACATTATCTGAGAATTTCTCAGCAGTAGCAACCATACCTTTTGATTCGATATATAAAGCAATCGTCGCGATAGTTTCTGCAACGCTTTGCTTGACAGTTATTTTTCTGACGCCCATCTCCGGATGAGTTTTTTACTATAAGCACGTGCATCCTCAATGGAAAGAACTTTCTCTGGTTTTGTTTTTAATGCAGCCTTTTTTTGCAGGCTTTTATATTCCCTGTCAGGAATAAGCACATATTTCTTCTTATCAATAATAATTTCTGTCATTACATTAAAATTTTGTCAGATGAACATAAAACACCATATTTCTCCGTGGGCATTCCCATTTGTTACAAAAATACATTTTTTGTGCTAAAATCTATAAAAATAGTCACCTCTTTATGAATTTAAATATTTGTTTTAATATCTTTGAGGCTGAATAAAAATCACTGCATGAATGACCTTTTGTTTGTCCCAAAACTTCGGAAACGGTTTCTCCTCATAGTTATTAACTGTCGGATCCCGAAACATAAAACTCAAAACTTTAAACCCAAGATGCAAAAATAATATGACACATTGTAACTTTATTGCATACTCATTTTTTATAACCGTATTATTTAGTTTTAATTCACATCTTGTCTATTCTCAGAAGTTAGCTTACCCCCCACCCGCTCCGAAATGGGATGCCGATTCCTTGGGAAATCATCGTGCCGTGGTTGAAGTAACAGGACACCGAGATATCGCCAAAGTTAAAATCTTGTGGCGTCGCCCGGATGAGAACTCTGAAAATAAAGAAATCATTATTACAGACGCCATTACAGGGAAACGTATCATGAATATGTATGCACCTGAAGTCAATCGCGAATATGGACTTATTTATTTTCAACCTGAAAGCGGACATAAAACTTATTATGTGTATTACATGCCTTATCGTTTGAAAGGTTCCCCCAATTATCCGCAGGCTGTTTATCCGGAACCTGTTCAGACAGTCGCTGCATGGTCGGCAGCCGTAAAGAAGTCCGCTCATTTTGCTGCAGCCCACGTGGTGAAGCTGGAGGCAGTTGATCCTTTCAACAGTTTCTACCCCATGGAAATGATCGCCACAAAGGTTGAAATCCTTAAATTAATTAAGGAACATCCGGATGCGGATTATCTCGTTTTTCCTGAAGACAGAATGCATCCCATCAAAATGGAACACGATCTTCCTTATCGCTGGATAAAAGAAGATGTAAAAAGGACTCTCTCAGGTACAGCTGATAAAGGGGAATATTATGCTTTCCAGTTGGGAATTTATGCAGTTAAGGAGGATTTGCAAAATGTAAAGATCCGTTTCTCTCCGCTCAGAAATAAAGCGGGCAATACGATCTCCGATTCATTGATCACTTGCATTAATACAAATGGAATCTCTTATTCAGGGGATCCGGAAACCTTTCAGGTAAATGTGCCAGAAAAAAATATCCGGGCCATGTGGTGTTATATGGAAGTACCCATAAATGCCAGGTCAGGATTATACGATGGAATCGCCACTGTCACTGCCGATAATGCTCCTGCCACAAAAATCAATTTGCATTTAACTGTTACCCATAGAACAGCAGTTAATCACGCGGTAAACGAACCATGGAAAATGACCAGGTTGCCCTGGCTTAACTCTGCTTTATTCCAGAAAAATAATGTTATTCCGCCTTATAAGCCTTTACAGGTATCAGGAAATGTCATCAGTTTATTGGGAAGAAAAATAATTTTGGATAACAGTGGATTTCCTAAACAGATCCAAACCTTTTACCCCATCGAAATGACGAGCATTTCCGATATAGCCAATAATTTATTAACAGAGCCCGTCCATTTTCATATTATCAATGATGATAATAAAGATATCAGGCTTCAGGATGGTGGAGTTCATTTCACCAAACAAACACCTGGTACCGTGGAATGGGAAACGACCGATGAATCCCCCGCTGTTGAAATGAAAGTAAAAGGGCATATTGAATTCGACGGATTTGTTTCTTATCAGGTAGAGTTAATTACAAAAAAAGATGTCCATTTAAATGATGTTAAACTTCATATTCCGATGCAGCCGGAAGCTGCAAAGTATTTCATGGGATTAGGTTATAAAGGTGAATACCGCCCTGACAGCATCGGATGGAAATGGGATGTGGCAACGAAAAACCAGGATGGCGGCTGGATTGGGAATGTCAATGAAGGATTGCATTTTGAACTTCGAGATCAACATTATTCACGTCCTCTAAATACCAATTTTTATTTATTGAAACCTTTAGTCTTACCCACTTCGTGGGGAAATAATAATAAAGGTGGAATCAATATTTTTACAAAAGGGAAATCCGTATTAGTGAATGCTTACTGCGGAGAGCGTACCCTGAAGAAAGGTGACACCCTGTACTATAATTTTAATTTACTGATCACTCCTTTTCATCCTTTATACACGGATTGGCATTGGGAGCATCGTTATTACCACGATTATAAGCCTGTTAACTACATTCAATCCGTTGGCGCCAATGTGATCAATATCCACCAGGGGAAATACATTAATCCTTATATCAATTATCCTTTTATTGCCACGCAACAAATGAAAGCATACATTGACTCCGCTCACAAGCTGGACATGAAAGTAAAAATATATAATACCATTCGCGAATTAGCTGACCGTGCTTACGAACTATATCCATTGTTTAGCCTGGGATATGAAATATTTCCTGCCGGTAAAGGCGGCGGTTATCCCTGGCTGCAGGAACATTTAAATGGAGATTATATACCCGGGTGGTACACCCCTGAAACCAATGATGCAGCTATTGTGAACGGCGGCGCGAGCCGCTGGCATAATTATTATATTGAAGGGATTAGCTGGCTTGTCCAAAATGTAGAGATTGATGGGCTGTATCTGGATGATGTGGCTTATGACAGAGTAACCATGAAACGGGTGAAAAGAGCGTTATTACAAGATGGTCATCCTGGGATTATTGATTTACATTCAGCGAATCAATATGATAAAAACGACGGCTGGAATAACAGCGCCAACTTATACATGTCATTATTTCCTTATATCAATCGTTTGTGGTTTGGAGAATATTTTGATTACAATCATAACGGACCGGATTTCTTCCTGACCGAAGTCAGTGGTATTCCTTATGGTTTAATGGGAGAAATGTTACAAGGGGGGGGGAATCCCTGGCGTGGAATGATTTACGGTATGACAAGCCGTCTGCCCTGGACAGAAGGTGATCCGCGACCAATGTGGAAAGTATGGAATGAGTTTGGGATCGTTGGAAGTCAGATGATAGGATATTGGGTTCCTGATTGTCCGGTGAAAACTGATAATCGGGATGTGCTGGCAACGGTTTATAAAAAAGAAGGAAAGGCTTTGGTTTCCATAGCCAGTTGGGCAAAAGAAGATACCTCTATTCACTTAAAAATAGATTGGAAGGCATTAGGAATAAATCCTGCAACAGCCACTATTACAGCGCCGGCAGTAAAAGATTTTCAACCTGCTGCTTCTTTCAAGCCGAGCGATGCTATTTCTGTGAAGAAAGGAGAGGGATGGTTACTGATTATTAAAAGGAAGAAGTAATATTTATTTCTTCCGTATTTCATATGAGTAGAGATCCACGAAAAAAATAAGGCGAAATTATTTTCGATATCATGAGTTCTTTCGCAGTCAAATCAGCAAAAATGGACATAAAAGGAAGAAATATGATGCGGTTGTTGAGATACACCTTTTAGTTAAATACTATGGCACTCCATTTTTATGCATAAATAGATACCTGTCCCATTTCTCTGGCAATTTGATGGACCGCATCTCCAATTTTTTTTGCTGTCGCCTCAGAAGGGTACTTGATGCCTGCCGTATATTGATTTAGCAGGCTTCGGTTGATCCCGGCTATCTTAGCAACTTCTGTTAAGTTCAAAAAACTGAAAATATGAAAGAATGCCTGTAAATCGTATTGTACATGAAAGTGTATCTCGTTCACAGAAATTTTACTCCAAAACTTATCTTTCTTACCTTCATGGGCAACATAATCTTCAATTGAATCTTTCACATTCCTGCATAATTTCTCCATAGTTTTCCCTTGACCGGTAGGCATAAAGTCACCCGGATGCCCTTCCACCCTGCCCCACAAATGACCATCCTGTTTCTCAACTATTAATTCTAAAGTTCTCATAAATTTATTTTTGCTTTGCTTGCTTAAGTATCTTTTTAGCCAGTCCGGTTGGCAAATCCCTGTTACCATGGAAAGGCACTGAAATAATATTCTTGGAATGAGGATTTGAAAAAATCATGTGGCTTCCCTTTCCTTCTCTCTCAAATTCCCATCCATACTTTTCCAATTCTTTTACCAATTGTTTATAATTCATAACTTTTCAAAGGTGACAGCAAAGGTAACATTTCTGTTACCAATGAACAAATTCTTGTTTTTAATATCTACCTTAAAAATAAAATTAGGCAATAAAGAAGCAATCTGAGACGGGAGTATCAATCCTTCAACTCTATCCACACCGGTGCATGATCACTGGTCTTTTCCCAACCACGCACCTCTTTGTCCACCCCGCCGGCAACCAGTTTTTTATCCACCAGTGGACTTAATAAAAAATGGTCAATACGCATGCCTGCATTGCGGTTGTATGCATTTCTGAAGAAATCCCAATAAGTATAAATCTTTTCATCCGGATATAATTTACGGATGGCATCCGTCCAACCCTGACTGACAAGCTTTTGAAAAGCCTCTCTTGTTTCAGGCAAAAACAAAGCGTCCTTTTCTACATGCTTCACTTTATAGACGTCGTTCTCTGTAGGTATTACATTATAATCACCAGTGAGAACAACAGGTTTGTCGGAAGAGAATAATTCTTTCGCATGGGCATTAAACCGTTCGAACCATTTTAATTTATAATCGAATTTTGGTCCCGGAGCGGGATTCCCGTTGGGTAGATATAAGCATACTATGGTCAAATCACCAATTGTCACTTCCAAATAACGGCTTTGTTCATCTTCCGCATCGCCGGGCAGGGTGCGGGTTATTTCCGTGATGGGTCTCTCTTTTGATAGCACAGCCACACCATTCCAGCTTTTTTGTCCACGCCAGACGACGTTATATCCGGCATTTTTTATCACCTCTTCGGGAAAATTTTCCTGCGGCATTTTTAATTCCTGCAGACAGGCAATATCCGGTTTGGATTCTCCTAACCATTTTAATAAAACGGGCAAACGGGCATTCATGCCGTTGATGTTGTAGGTGGCGATTTTCATTAATAATTTATTTGAATGTTCTCTATAAAGGACAAAACATTCAAAAGTACATCATATTATCCGTTCAGAATTCTTACATTTCTTGATAAACGGCATCCCCTTTTCCTTTCCTTCCCCTAAATTTGACCCTTTTAATCAAAAACTTATCACCAAAATGAAGCACACCAAACTCCTTTTGGCAGTTTTTTTATTAGCTGCCCTGGCGCCGTTTTGTTTGCAGGCGCAACAAACACAAACAAAATCAGTTTACAATCAGCACGAATTATGGGATCCGGGATTCTTTACCCATAACGGCAATGAATACCGTAGCGCTGATGGCGCACCTGGTCCGAAATATTGGCAAAATGCCGCCAGCTACAGCATCCACGCCACTTTGGATGAACCGGATACCATGCTGAAAGGCGATGTCACGATTTATTACACCAATAACAGTCCGGATACTTTGAATTATCTCTGGCTGCAATTAGATCAGAATATTTTTAAATCCGGCTCCCGCGGTTGGGATGCCACACCCGTGACCGGTGACCGTTTTGATGTGAAAGGTTATACCAAAGGCGGTTATCATATTGAGTCCGCTGAAGTTACTTATAAAGGGAGAAAATATCAAATTGATCCGGTAATTACGGATACACGTATGCAATTGCGTTTGCCTTTTAGCCTGAATCCGCATGGTGACAAAATTGATGTCAAAGTAAAATATGAATTTAATATCCCCGAATATGGCGCCGACCGTATGGGAAGATTATATACCAAACAAGGTGTTATTTATCAGTTGGCCCAATGGTATCCGCGCATGTGTGTATATGACGATATTCACGGCTGGAGCACACTGCCGTATATGGGTTTGGGAGAGTTTTATTGCGAATATGGCAATTTCGATTATTATGTGACTGTTCCTGCCGATATGATCGTGGCAGGGTCAGGCGTGTTGCAAAATCCTGATCAGGTATTAACCGCTACCGAAATTAAAAGATTAAATGAAGCCAGAAAAAGCGACAGCACGGTGTATATTATCAGCGAAGATGAAGTCGGTGCTGCAAATACTCGTCCGAAACATAGCGGCATGCTGACCTGGCATTTTAAAATGCATGACTCACGTGATATTTCATGGGCTGCTTCCAAAACTTTCATCTGGGATGCCGCGCGGATTAATTTCCCTTCGGGAAGAAAAGGAATTGCTATGGCAGTGTATCCTGCTGAAAGCGCCGGCTATCAGGCTTACGGAAGAGCTACCCAATATTTAAAGCAAAGTATCGAATTTTATTCAAGAACTTATTACGAATTTCCCTGGGATAACGCTACTGTAGTGGCCGGCGTAGCTTTAGGAATGGAATACCCGGGAATTGTTTTCTGCTCTTATCGTATCAAAGACGGTAATCTCTGGCATGATGTCACACACGAAATCGGGCACAATTGGTTTCCCATGCTGGTTGGCGGTAACGAACGCCGCTTTATGTGGATGGATGAAGGGGTGAATACTTTCATTAATGGTTATGCTTCCAACTGGTTCAATCATGGCGAATATGGCGATACCAATCGAAGCATTTCCAACAGAGGCGCTCAATTTATGAACCGTATTAATGAGCCTTTAATGACGCCTCCTGAAGCGATGGGATTACTGGATTATGGCGCTTATTATTTCAAGACCGCCCTGGCATTAAATCTTTTAAGAGATAATGTAATAGGCCCCGATCGTTTTGATTATGCCTTTAAAGAATACATCAAACGATGGGCTTATAAGCATCCACAACCAGGTGATTTCTTCCGCACCATAAATGATGCCTCCGGCGATGACCTGAACTGGTTCTGGAAAGAATGGTTCTACACTACATGGAAATTGGATCAGGCTGTACAAGGCGTAAAATATGTGGATGACGATGCATCCAAAGGCGCTTTAATCACCATTGAAAACTTAGATAAAATGGCGATGCCGGTTTCCATTAAAATAACCCAGCAAAACGGGCAATCGGGAATAGTGAATTTCCCCGTGGAAATATGGCAGAGGGGAGGTACATGGACATTCAAATATAATTCCACTTCACCTTTGACTTCAGTGGTCATTGATCCAGATAATGTTTATCCCGATGTGGACAGGAGTAATAATAAGTGGACCGGAAGCTAAATTAAGGGAGATTTTTCTCATTATTTCCCACGAAGCCCTGCCTTTGCCGGCAGGCAGGCACTAAGCAAAAACCTTGATGTGCTTAGTGTCCTCTGTGCCTTTGTGGGATATTTTTAGCATCACATGAGCATTTTTACCCTTATTTTTGCAAAAAATTTATTCAATTGAAGTTTCGTTCTTCTATTATTCTGATTATCTGCATTTTGATCGTAGATCAGGCATTAAAATTCTGGATCAAAACACACATGTATGTGGGGCAGGAATATGACATCATCGGACATTGGTTCAGGGTCCATTTTATAGAAAATGAAGGTATGGCTTATGGCTTATCATTTGGAGGATCAGTGGGAAAAGTATTACTGACACTTTTCCGGTTGGCTGCCGTTATCTTCGGATTTTACCTCTTAAGGAGAATAACCAGATTAAAGTATCATAAAGGACTGATCATTTGTGGCGCCATGATATTAGCCGGCGCTATGGGCAATCTGATTGACAGCATGTTTTACGGTTTGATTTTCTCCGGCAGCACTTATACTCAAATTGCCCAATTCCTCCCCGCAGGCGGCGGTTATGCAGGATTTCTGCATGGGAAAGTGGTGGATATGCTTTATTTCCCCGTGTATGAGGGATTCTTACCGAATTGGATACCCTTTAAAGGCGGGGATTATTTTGTTTTCTTCCAACCCGTCTTTAACATCTCTGATGCTTCCATTTCCGTCGGAGTGATAGCGGTACTTATTTTCCAAAAGAAATTTTTCCGTCACCCGCATCACCCTAAAGAAAGTCTGATGGCTAAAAGTAAAATCCCTTCACATTCTTAAAATGCGATTTATATTTTAACCTCAGTCTTGATCTAAAATCTATCCCAGTGAAGTTCCGTCAGGCAGTTATTTTGGTGGCCATTATTGTGATCCTGGATCAGGCTTTAAAGTGCTGGGTTAAAACCCACATGTACATTGGCCAGGAATATGACATTATCGGTCGTTGGTTCAGGATCCAGTTTATTCAGAATGAAGGCATGGCTTACGGGATCTCTTTCGGCGCTGCTGCTGGGAAAGTATTTCTAACCTTACTCCGCCTTGCTGCAGTGGTTATCGGATTCATTATCCTGAAAAAACTGGCAATAAAGAAATACCCCAAAGGATTAATGATCTGTGGAGTTTTGATCATCGCAGGTGCTTTAGGGAATCTGATTGACAGTATGTTCTACGGACTAATTTTTTCTGCAAGCACCACTACACAAATGGCTCAGTTTCTCCCCTCAGGCGGCGGGTATGCCGGATTTCTGCACGGAAAGGTGGTGGACATGTTTTATTTTCCCATCTATCAAGGAATATTACCAAGTTGGATTCCTCTCAAAGGCGGCCAGCCTTTCGAGTTTTTTCAATATGTATTTAATGTTTCGGATGCATCTATTTCTATTGGTGTGATTGCCATACTTATGTTTCAGAAGAGGTTTTTTAAGAGGACACCCCAAAGGAAAACATAGAAGATTAGAGGAAAATTCCTTTTCTCTAATATGAATGGAGTGGAATAAGAGACTTTCATTTTAAGCCGAAAATTGTATTTTTGAATAAGAATGAGAAAATAATGAAGGAAATAGATACCATAGTGAAATATTGGATAGAATCATCAAATAGAGACTATAGAATCCGGAAGATGTTGACCCACCATTCCGTTTTATGCTGACCCACCGTTCCGGCATGTTGACCCACCCCCCTTTAGGAATAAAGGAGGAAGAAAAGATGAGGCGAATTTTTGAAT
>SCQT01000120.1 GCA_004322015.1 Chitinophagaceae bacterium | reverse complement strand
GAAGGATACTGTACTTCTCCTCAGGGGTGAATTTTCTTCTTGTTTTCATCTTTGTTCCCTAAATTTACTGTGACTAAATTAATTTACAAATTCAGTCCAGCCTTTTAGGGGGCTAAGACAGGTCATACATGTTATAGGATTTAAAGATATTATTCGCACCTATCTCGGATTGGGCGACGATCGTGACGGTATCATTCGGATTGCGATACACATTCAGGCAGCCGTTATAGGTAAGAATATTTGAAAAAGCCAGGGGGATTTCCGCTGTCAAAGTGGGACTTTGTCCGTCAACATAACCTAAATTATAAGCTACAGGCCCACCTTCCAGTGAGGTACCCTGACGAATATACACCGGATAAGAACCATCCTGGTTGACACCCTGCAATTTGATGGTAACGATTACCGAGTCCGTATTCAATACTTGCTTGAAATTGACAGTACCGCTTATCTGACTGGAAGAATTGTAAGGACTGATGGTATATTGTTTTTGTTGCGGCGACGGAGTGGTATTACTTTTATTGCACGAAAGCAGCCCGGTAAAAGATGCTCCCGACAACAATGCTGCATACAGCCATCTCTTTGAAGTTTTCATAATAGTTTTTTTGAACAGTAAAGTTTCGCAAAAACAGTACCAAATTATTTATTGCTTAATCACTACCGGTGTGCCTATTTTAACAATATTGTATAATTCATCTACATCTTCATTTTTCATGCCAATGCATCCGTCGGTCCAATTCACACGTAAATCAATACCCAACTGTACACCGGGCCGGCAGCCATGTATGCCGATCCCCCCCCCGATTCTGGCATTGCGCGGGATGAGCCCACGGGCCTTACGGTAATCGAATCTTTCAATGGATTCCTGATTAGGATAGTCCAACAGCATAAACCGGTTCCAGCGCTTATCATAATGTTTTTCGATGATATGAAAAGTGCCGTCGGGAGTTTCTCTGTCGCCTTCCCTGCGTTTATCACCTAAATTATTATTGCCAAAAACTACTTTGTAAGCTTTTAATAATTTGGTGTCTTCGTATAGATATAAGCGATAATTAGATTTAATAATCAGAAGGAATACTTTGTCACGATCAATTGTAGCAGGGTCTAAATGTCCGTCTCCATTGACAGGATTGGTTCCGGAGAAACTGAATAATGGAATGATGCATAGAAGCAAAAGTTTTAGCTTCATATCTCACTGAAATAATTTTATAAATGCCTTACCAGGTTAACGGATAAGTTAAGTGATTATTGCCCGGCCATAGGGAGAATATTTTACTTTTTGCGGGCAGGTTTTATTTTAAATAATTCATTAGCGACAGCACCCCCAAAAAATGCACCGATAATGTCTGCCACCCAGTCATACCACTCAAAGTCGCGATGGATGGATTTCCATTCTTTTTGAGTGATCTCAATCAGGATACCCAGGATAATGGCTATAAGTATGATGAGGGCCAGCGTGTTCATGGGATGAAAATGTGCCTCGCTATTCCCGGGATATTTGATCATGTAATATTTCCTGACAGAGGCATACCATAGCACAACAAATAGAGCAAAAATACCGGCATGCACTACTTTATCAAAATGGGGGATTTTTGATAAAAATGTATTGGGAACATCTGACGCCGGCATGAGGGTAAGTAACAAAATGATTAATGTCCAGAGTATTGCCGGAATATAAAAGCGAATTGATCTCATCATAGTAACTCAGTCAAAACAATTCAGGCGCTGATCAATGCTTCGTATGCATGGGCATCCAGCAAATGGTCAACGGCGGCAGGGTCTTTCAGGGTAATTTTTACCATCCAGCCTTCCCCATAGGGATCCTGGTTCACTAATTCAGGCCGGCTGTCTAATTGGGGATTTAATTCATTAATTGTTCCCGATACAGGGAGTAAGAGGTCAGAAACGGTCTTAACGGCTTCCACTGTTCCGAATACGCTGCCGGCTTCCAATTCCTTTCCCACGGTATCTACTTCCACGTACACAATATCTCCTAATTCACTTTGCGCAAATTCTGTAATGCCAATGGTCGCGTGATCGCCTTCTATGCGAATCCACTCATGATCCTTGGTGTATCTTAGTTCGGGTGGAAATGTCATAACTGAAAGTTTTTGCGAATGTAACGGATTTCAGAAAATTAAAAGAACAAAAATTTATGAACCATCCGAATTTTCATCGGTACATCCCTTTTAGGGCGGTCATTTTCGTCTGTGGGTACGGAGGCGATTTTATCTAATACATCCATTCCCTTTATTAACTGGCCGAATACGGTATAGCTGCCGTCCAAAAAAGGCGTACCTCCGATAGTTTCATATATCTTTTTCTGCTCTGCCGTAAAATGATGCCCGGTGCCGGCTTCTATCTGATCTAATTGTTCGCTTGTATATTTTTTGCCTTGCACAATATAAAACTGGCAACCGGAAGAAGCTTTTGCAGGATTTACATCATCTCCTTCGCGTGCCGCTGCCAATGCGCCTTTCTGATGAAACAGGTCTGCTTTGAAAGCAGCCGGAATGGTATAACCTACATCCCCGTTTCCCAAAAGTTCACCTGGTTTGGCATTTCTTGAATTGGGATCACCGCCCTGTATCATGAAACTTTTGATGACCCGGTGAAAAAGCAAGCCGTCATAAAAATGTTTTTTTACTAATTTAATGAAGTTATCCCGGTAGGCAGGTGTCTCATCGCTCAGTTCCAGGATCATTTTCCCGTAAGGGGTGATGATTTTTATTTTCCTGTGTTGTGCAAATGCCTGATAGCCTGTGGCAATTATCAGGATGATAATAAATATTTTTTTCATCATATAATTATTGGCTGCATCTTTATTTTAAGGTATAATAAATATCATATAAACCGAATAAAATCAACATGGTACCGAATATCATTTCCAAAGTTTCGCTTTTCATTTTAATGGCAGCTTTAGCGCCTGCGTAAGCGCTGGGAATAGAACCGATACAAAGGATTAAAACGACCCACCAGTCAATATGTCCCAGCCACCAATGCACCAAAGTCCCCGGTATGGCTAAACCTCCCGCTACCACAAGGGAAGTAGCCATAGCTTCCTTGGTGGGAAGTTTAAGCCACCGTATAAATAAGGGCGCATATAATACCCCTCCCGAATTGGCTAATAAGCCCGAAAGTAATCCCACACTGACACCGATGGTCAATATTTTCCATGTGGCCGGATCTTCACGATGCAGGAGGTTTGTGTCCATGGAAGGTATTTTTACAAAAAGAGGAATAATAAAAGATATTCCCAATCCGCAAACGAAAATGGCAGTGAAGATCATCAACATTTGTCCCCCGACGAATTTACTCATATAGGAGCCTAAAATGGTAGCCGGCACGCCGGAATAAATAGTTAATAAAATGACCTGTTTATTTAAAAGTCTTTCTTTATAATAAGCCAGTGAACCTGAAGAAGCATTGGTCAGACTGACCGGTAAAGGGGATGCCAATGCGAGAAAAGGAGCCACTCCTCCAAACACTTGTAAAGCAGGGGTGGTGATAGCGCTCCCCCCTTTTCCCAACAAACCCGATAGGAAACCTACGATAATACCGATGAGAAATATACTGATGATTTGATAAATGCCATGCGGGGCCACATTAGTGATGAACGCCGTGAAGATCAACCCTTGTTAAATTATGATGAGTCCTGAAATACGCTATGATGTGCTGTTTCAAAAAGTGCTCCTGTTCCTCTAACTTCATACCGTGTACTTTTTTCATTTCTTTAAAATGCGGCCAGCCTTCTTCGTCATATTTTTCCAGATCATAATAGCCGTCGGGACTGAGAATCGTACACATCGCGATATGCATCAGGTCTTCTTTTTGTTCTTTGGTAAATTTTTTCTTTACTTGCCCTAACTCCTGAATGCCGATTAAAAAAAGAATCGTTTCTAAGTTGGGTGTTTTCCCGAATCGTTCGGTCAACATGGATTCAACTTCTTCCCATTGAGCAGTTAAATCTGGATTTTCCATCATAGGAACGCAAAGGTAAAGTTAAATTTAGATAGGAGGAATGGAAAGTTAAAATACCGTATGTTTGATTTAACATAGCTTTAACAGCGCTTTACAGGATGTAAAGTCAACTTTGCGCACATTCTTTTATATTTTAGTGGCTAAATAATTTTTTTACTATGGACATGGTTGCTTCAGACATTAAGGCTTTAAATGAACAGATTCATGAAGCCAGCTCATTTGTTGATTTAATGAATATGGAACTGGGTAAAGTGATCGTCGGGCAAAAATATATGACCGAACGTTTGATGATCGGATTACTTACGCAAGGGCATATATTGTTAGAGGGCGTACCCGGACTCGCGAAAACATTAGCTATTAAATCTTTGTCAGCCGCCGTTAATGCGAGATTCAGCCGCATCCAGTTTACTCCGGATCTGTTACCTGCCGATGTGATCGGGACGATGATCTACAATCAGCAACGGAATGAATTCGTGGTGCGTAGAGGCCCCGTCTTTGCCAATTTCATTCTGGCGGATGAAATTAACCGGGCGCCGGCTAAAGTGCAAAGCGCTTTGCTGGAAGCGATGCAGGAAAGGCAGGTGACTATTGGCGATAAGACTTTTCAACTTGAAGAGCCTTTTCTCGTGTTAGCTACGGAAAACCCGATCGAACAGGAAGGCACTTATCAATTGCCGGAAGCTCAGGTGGACCGTTTTATGCTGAAGGTAATGATCGGTTATCCCAATAAAGAGGAAGAACGTCAGATCATTCGTGAAAATCTTGATCCCCGGGGTATTCCTCCGGTTCATGCAGTGGTTGATCCACGGGATATTCTGAGTGCGCGGGATCTGGTGAGGAAAGTATATATGGATGAGAAAATAGAAAGGTATATCATTGACATTGTATTTGCCACAAGAAACCCCGAAGAATACAAGCTGCCTAAATTGAAACCATTGATTGCGTACGGCGGATCGCCCAGGGCAAGCATTAATCTGGCGCTGGCGGCAAAAGGGTATGCCTTTATGAAACGCCGCGGATATGTGATACCCGAAGATATACGGAGTATATGTTTTGATGTATTGAGGCACCGTATCGGCCTTACCTATGAAGCGGAGGCAGAAAATATTACATCTGAAAATGTAATCAGTGAAATATTAAATGTGGTGGAAGTTCCTTAAAGAAGAATTAAAAATCATAAATTAAAAATTGCCGGTAGGGACGTATTATAATTACCTTATCCATACCGATAATTAATTCACGATCCGAAGTTTCGGATGACGATTGACCATTCACGATTGACCATTCACAAATGGATACCGCAGAATTATTAAAGAAGGTTCGCCGGATTGAGATAAAGACCAAAGGATTATCCAATCATATTTTTTCAGGAGAATACCATACGGCATTCAAAGGGAGAGGTATGAATTTCAGTGAAGTTCGTGAATATCAATACGGTGATGATGTGCGTTCCATAGACTGGAATGTGACTGCACGGTTTTCTCACCCTTATGTGAAGGTGTTTGAGGAAGAAAGGGAACTGACGGTGATGCTGATGGTGGACGTAAGCGAAAGTTCTTTATTCGGAACGGTGAAAATGAGGAAGAAAGAATTGATCACCGAGATCTGTGCAGTGCTTGCCTTTTCTGCTATCACAAATAATGATAAGGTAGGGGTTATTTTTTTTAGTGAAGGGGTTGAAAAATATATCCCTCCTAAAAAAGGGAAATCGCATATTCTTCGTATTATTCGGGAATTGCTGACCCTGGAGCCCAAAAAAGGAGGGACTGATATTAAAGAAACGCTGAAATTCTTCAATAATGCCAATAAAAAAAGAAGTATTGTATTTTTAATTTCAGATTTTTTATGTGCGGGTTACGAAGATGCGCTGACTATAGCTTCAAGGCGTCATGACATGGTAGGTATTCATGTGTATGATTTGAGAGATAAGGAATTACCGGCTGCCGGATTGATCAAAATGCAGGACTCGGAATCAGCGAAAGAACAGTGGGTGGACACATCCGATAAGCAGGTCAGAAAATATTATACGGCCAAATTTTTGGAGCACCAGCATTATTGCAGGAATGCATTTATGAAAAGCGGGGCTGAACTGATCAGTATTCACACCGGCGAAGATTATGTAAGGCTGTTGCAGGGATTTTTTCAAAACCGGATTTAGCATGGTATGGAGTATCAATATGGGAAAATTTTTTTTTAAATACATATTCACCGGCCTGGTTTTAAGTGTCTTTTTTTGCCTTTTTGCATCGCCTGTCTTTGCGCAAAATGCAGTGTCGGGAAAGCAGGCCACTGCCACGGTGGATTCTTCAACGATAAAAATAGGCGAGCAATTCCTCCTGACCTTACAGGCTTCTGCAAATACCTCACAACAATTGGTCTGGCCGCAGGTACCTGACAGTTTTGATCACATAGTAGTGGTGGATCGCAGCAGGATAGATACCCTCCGGCAGGGTGGCAGTAATATTTACAAACAAGAGATCAGGCTGACAGGCTTTGATTCGGGTTATTGGAAGATACCCCCCTTCAGTTTCGGTATCGTTTCAGGAGACAGCGCCGTTACCTCGCCCACGCTTACGACGGATTCCCTGTTTATTACGGTGAATACAGTTCCCGTGGACACCACCAAACCATTTAAACCCATCAAGCAGATCCTGGGCGTTCCGTTTAATATTTTAGCTTACTGGCCTTTTATATTGGGAGGAATCGTTGTCCTGGCCCTCCTGATCTGGCTTATCTTTTTTAAGAAAAAGAAAAGAGCTGAGAAACCGGAAAAGATCGTTCCGCAGGATCCTCCTTATGAGCAGGCTATCAAAAACTTGCACGCTTTGGAAGAAGAAAAATTATGGCAGCATCATGAGGTGAAGTTGTATTATACCCGGCTGACGGATATTTTAAGGTATTATATTCAACGCCAATTCGGTATTAACGCAATGGAACAAACTTCCGATGAATTATTGCAAAAAATAAAACCCATTACAAAGCTTAACCAGCAGAAGAATAATCTGCAGTATATTCTTCAGACCGCCGATCTGGCTAAATTTGCCAGATTACAGCCCCGGCCCGAAGAGCACGAA
Organism: Chitinophagaceae bacterium; assembly: GCA_004322015.1. Taxonomy (GTDB): domain Bacteria; phylum Bacteroidota; class Bacteroidia; order Chitinophagales; family Chitinophagaceae; genus FW021-bin31. The sequence goes on along the minus strand of SCQT01000120.1, from coordinate 7,396 downwards.
GCCAGCATGAAAAAAGCGTATGAAATGGTAGAATGGACAAAACCGAAAGAAGAAGAAAAGATTAATAATGAGGAGGGGATAAAGAATGACAATCGTTTGGACCTTAAGACATCATAACCTTGAACTTACCTGATTTTTCAAATATTGACTTTGCCAACCCCTGGTTCTTTTGGTTGCTGCTGATCATCCCGCTGATGATAGGATGGTACATTAGAAAAAGAAAGCAAAGGGAGGCTTCTTTCAAAGTATCTTCTTTGGAAGGGTTGAAAAAAATACCCGTTTCGTGGAAAGTCCGTTTGCGTCCTTTGCTGTTTGTGCTTCGTTTGTTGGCCATTGCTTTATTGATCGTGGCGCTGGCAAGGCCGCAGGCTACCAATGTGACTGAGAATATAGACAGCGAGGGTATTGATATTGTGATTTGTCTTGATGTGAGCGGCAGCATGCTGGCTGAAGATTTTCAACCCAACAGGGTGGATGCAGCTAAAAAACTGGCGATTAATTTTGTGGAACACCGCCCAAGCGACCGTATCGGATTAGTCATCTTTGCAGGGGAGAGTTTTACACAATGTCCCATCACCACAGATCATTCCGTACTGATCAGTCAAGTTGAAAAAGTAAATCTGGGGATGCTGCAGGATGGCACCGCTATCGGGATGGGACTGGCAACCAGCGTGGACCGCCTGCGTGACAGCCGGGGAAAAAGTAAAATCATCATATTGCTTACGGATGGAGTGAATAATACCGGATTGATTGATCCCATTACAGCCATGAAAATAGCGAAGTTGTATCACATTAAAGTATATACCATAGGTATCGGTACGTATGGAGTGGCCCCTTATCCCATGCCTGTGCCGGGGGGGGGAGTACAAATGCAGGAGATGAAGGTACAGATAGATACTGCGCTGTTGCAACGAATTGCTGCTGCTACGGGCGGTGAATATTTCCGCGCTACGGGGAACACCTCGTTAGAGAACATCTATAAGCAGATCAATCAGATGGAGAAAAGCAAAGTGGAGATTACCTCCTTCAAGCAATATGAAGAATTGTTTTTCCCGTTAGCTATTGCGGCATTCATGTTATTCTTCATAGAAATCATGCTGCGATATACTTTTTTCAAAAGTCTTCCCTGAAAGAGAAATTCATTGATCTTCCCAAATTTTATGCAGAAAGTTTTGCATGGCTATCCGCGCATCCCGCAAAGGGCAAACGCAATGATTGATCAGGATGCTGAAAATATATTGATTTCCTTTTTTAGTGGTAAGATAGCCGCTTAACGCTACATCATGGCTCAACGATCCTGTCTTGGCAAAAATATATCCTGCCATATCGTGATACAGGGAATATAAAGTCCCTTTACCACCTGTGGGAAGCAGTGAATCAATTCTTGCCTGCGGATAGGCTGCAGTCATCTTTCGCAGAATCGCGACCATATCCCTGGGAGTAAATAAATTGAAACGTGAAAGCCCTGATCCATCCACCCATTCGGGAGGATCAGGGAGATCTTTTAATTGATTGGCAAGCATGTAGCGGATCATTTTATATGTGCTGATGGTATCAAATAATTTCATGGACGCCATCTGGTCTGTTTGCTCCGCATAAAAATTATCACTCCGGTACATCATGTGTTTGAATAAGCTGTCTAAAGGCACGTTGTTTACAGCATTCCAATTCCCCGTTAATTTTTTATCGGGTTCAAAATATACCGGCTTGTGTAAAGTATCCTGTAACAAAGCAGCAGTGGTTGCCCCGTCGTTTACGATAAAGGGTACTGCTTGTATTTCTGAACTATTGTCAGTCTTCTTGTTGTAGTGAAATATATTTTTATCCTTTTCGCGGTGCACATAAAAGGCAGGGGTATGCATAGAGGTATCATGCCACACCTGATTGTTTTTTGCGAACCATGCCGGCATCACCTGTATTTGACCATTTTTTTCAGAAAATCTGGCCACATTACCGTACAAAGGCATAGCGGAACGTTCCGGCTGATAATCCGCATTATAATCATCCCATGCCCATCCGGGTCCGAAGATTTCATTTTCATAGACAGGGTTAGTAAATACAATCGGGAGAGTGGTATTTTTTAAAAAATCAAAGGCGGGTTGCCGGCTGAATTCGGGCTGCAGCAAAGAAGGATCGCCCGTTCCCCGTATATACAACGTATCATCCTGCACCTGATATTGAATGCCCGTGGTAGAATCGCCTATATAATTTAGTCCTGTATAAAACGTATATAGCTTCGTGTTAGATGCCGGGGTGAAATATTTATTCGCATCATGTGCATAAATATATTTTTTATGTTCAGGATCATAAATGCAAATACCCACATACGCATGTTGTAAACAGGGTGTTGTTATGAGATTGGCGGATGCATTCTTTTGTACGGAATGGGTGATGGAGCAACTGCCAAGGAAAATGATGGCGGCGAGTAATAAAAGACTGATTCGGCACATGATAAAGGCTCAGTTTAAAGGTTTAGGAATCTTAGAATCCGCTTTCAATCCGAAAGTTCGGATTAAGAAGTGCTTACAAGATCTAAAATCTTAATCCGGACCTTCGGATCGCTAATCAACATTCTTAAATCAAAAGATAATCTTATTCTAATGCCTGCTCCAAATCTTCCAACAGATCCTCCACATTCTCTATTCCCACACTCATCCTGATCAGCCCGTCCGTAATACCCGCTTTTTCTCTCTGTGCTTTGGGAACTCCGTAATGTGTCATGGATGCGGGGTGAGAAACCAGCGTATCGCAGGTGCCCAATGAAACGGCACGCACACAAATTTTTAGTTTGTCTATAAATTTTTTACCTGCTTCCAGCCCGTCTTTTAATTCAAAGCTCATCATGCTTCCCGGATGCTTCATCTGCTTTTGGGCGATGGCATGGTCAGGATGAGAGGAAAGTCCCGGATAGTTGACTTTGGATATGGCCGGGTGCTTTTCCAGGAAATCCGCAACCTTCATGGCGTTGCTGCAGTGACGTTCCATACGCACTTCCAGCGTTTTTATACCGTTGCTTAACAAATAAGCATCAAACGGATTACTGTTTCCGCCTAATAAACGATGGATTTTGATAATGTTTTCATTCATTTTTTTAATATCCCTGCCTATCAGCACACCTCCGACTGCTGTTCCGTGACCATTTAAAAATTTAGTGGTGGAATGAAAAACATAATCGGCGCCATAACGGAAGGGTTGTTGCAGGTAAGGAGAAGCAAACGTATTATCCACAGCGCTGAGAATATGGTATTTTTTGGCAAGATGGATATTGGCTTCCAGATCCACACACCGCAAAGTTGGATTAGCGGGAGTCTCCAGGTACATCAGCCGGATGGACGGATCTTTTTTAAGCGTATCTTCCACCTGGCCGGGATCATGCATATCCATGATCACTGTTTCTATTCCCAGGGAAGGGAATATTTTTTGGAGAAGCTCATCTGTTCCTCCGTATAAGGAAGCATGGGTAAGCACTTTATCTCCCTGTTTTAAGCTGGAAATAAATAAGGTTGTCAGCGCAGCCATTCCCGAAGCATGCAGGATGGCTTTTGCCTCTAACGGATTGCCTGATTCATCTTTTATCCCGAAAGTTTCCAGTGCCGCGATTTTATTTTCTGCCTCAGTAAAAGAGGGGTTCCCCCACCGCGAATAAATATACCCTTTTTCTTTCCCGCTGAAACGGTTCATGCCTTGCTCTGCTGTATCAAATACATAGGTGGAGGAAGCATAAATAGGTGTGAGATGCGCATAATTCGGATCGGGCACGTGGCCACTGTGAATACAGGCAGTGCCAAAACCTTTCAAAGGTTTATCCTTTTGAACATTTTCCATTATTTGTATGTAATTTTATTCCATCAAAAGTACCATTAATTAACAGAAGATGAAAGATTTAATGATTGACCTGGGAAACTACCATCTCTGGGCAAATAGAAGACTGTTGGATGCCATTGGGAATCTGCCTCCCGATTATCCGACTAAAGAGGTAGCGAGCAGTTTTCCCTCTTTATGGCTTACTGTAAAGCACCTCTATAGGGCAGAGTGCATCTGGCTGCAACGTTTGCAGATGAATGAAAATCCTGCTTTTGCTTTTGAAAATTTTGAAGGACCGTTCAGCGAGCTGGCGACCGGCATGATTCAGCAAAATGAATTATTGATTCAATGGATGCAGGAGCAGAAAGAAGCTTTTTTTGAGCATACCATGGCCTATTACAATTCTCAAAAGCAATATTTCAAGCAGCCGGTTTATCAATGTTTGCAGCATTTATTTTATCACGGCGCTTATCATCGCGGGCAACTGGTGACCATGCTTCACGAGTTGGGTGTTACTAAAATTCCTGCCACGGACTATATTGTGTTTAAAAGGAGTAAGAAGTGAGGATTTGATGGCTTCATGGTTTCCTTGTGCGGAGGTTTTATTGTTAAATTGTCAGGAGGAGAGAATATAGAATGATTGGAAAAGATCAATTAAAATACAGCCCTTTTTTCAGTGTAATTATTTGCACCTATAACCGCGCGTATATTATTTCCCGCGCCATAAGTTCTTTATTGGGTCAGACTTGTAAAGACTGGGAATGTCTGATCATTGATGACGGATCAACCGATGAAACGGAAAAGATGATTAGCCCGTATGTAACAAATAACCGGCTCCGGTATCTGCCGCATACACATCGCGGATGCGCTTTAAGCAAAAATGCCGGTATGGAAGCCGCCCAAGGCAAATACATTACTTTTTTAGATTCGGATGATGAATACGATTCGGACCATCTGGCCATAAGAAAGCATATTTTAGAAGAACAGCCTGACATTGAATTGTTATACAGCGACGTAAAAGTAACCGGTGATCCGTATGTGCCCGATAAAAATGATTCTTCAAAAAAAATTGCCATCGCAGACTGCACGGTAGGAGGAACGTTTGTGATAAAGCGGCACATTTTAGAGCCATCTGACAGGTTTAAGGATATCTATTCTGACGACAGCGCTTTCCTGGGAAAATTTATTGCTGCAGGAAGGAAAATAAAAAAGATCAACAGCCCTACTTATATTTATCACCGGGACACGGGAGACAGCATGTGCAGTTCATTGGTTTAGCCGGCGATTTTAGTCATATCAATCCTCTATAGCCTCAATACCCTGCTCAGCCTTTGTACCGTGAAAGAATGTCTGAGAAAAGGGGCTTTGGGCGGGTACATCAGGTTTATTCTCAATTTTACTTTTTTCCATAGGTGATTATTTAGGTATGGTTGTGTGCGACGAATATAGCGGCACTTTGTTAGAATAAATACTGATAAACTAAACAATTGTTTTCACGTTTTATTCTCCGATAGTACCTGTCCTGACTTCTCCGGATCGCTTGTAATTGGCGAAAATCACACCATTTGGCGTAACCAAACTGTCCGTTAATGTAAAGGCAGCAGCGATAGTACCTTCACTGAACAAACGCTTGTCGTTGCCGAGCGTGATGGGGAAAGTCACCAACCACAGCTCATCAACCAGATCATGTTTGAGCAGTGTCTGGATCAGGTTGCCACTGCCGTGAACCTGGATGTCAGAGCCTTCCGAGTGCCTGAGGCTTTTGATTTCATCAACGCTTTTAAGAAACACTATGTTTTTCCAATCTGTCTTATTCATAGTGATAGTATTGGACATCACGTATTTGGTTACCTCATTGACGCCTGGCCAAATGTTTCCATGTGTAGGCCAGTAAGAAGCAAAAATATCGAATGTCTTTCGACCCAATAAAAGATCTGCGGACTTCATGCGTTTTGCCATAAACTCACCGGCCGCTTCGTCTGCTTCGTAAAAATACGGCGCCGTCCAGCCGCCATATTTGAAACCACTTGATGTATCCTCCTCAGGCCCGCCGGGCGCTTGCATTACTCCATCCAGAGTAATGAATGATAAGACGATTATTTTTCTCATTTTGTTGCCTTACTTTTTTTACTCATATCCGTTTTAAAAATTCCCACAAGCAACTTCTCCATGCTGAAAAAAGATTCATTATAAATGGTAATACTCATTTTTGTAATACCGTTTTTGCTGTCTTATCAACGGTGAAGTCAAATAACAAACCGGTTTTCATTTCTTATTGCTTTTTATGGTTAATAATACTTCATCAAGTTGATTGAAGCGGGTTTCCCAAATCTTCCTGAATTGGTTAAGCCATTTGTCAATTTCTTTCATTTTGTTAATTTCAAGAGAATGGTAAATCTCCCTGCCTTGATGATCTTGTCTGACGAGATCACATTCAGTGAGAATATGTAAATGTTTTGACACCGCCTGCCGGGTAGTATTGAAATTTTCGGCGATGGCGTTAGGGGTCATTGCCTGTAATGCAATCTTTATTTATTCGCTACTATTTGGTTGCGAATATAGATGCAATTATTCAGTTGCGCAAATATTTTTATTTTTTTTCAAAATAGGCAGATGAAGATATGCATGTTGTCATGCGGTTCGGCCGGTTTAGTGAATAATAGTTCTGAATGTCAGGTTCACTCTCGGAGTTTTAATTTTTTTTGTCGGTGGTAAACGATGTAACCAAAATGTCTGTATAGTGTCTTTCATTACCAGCAAACTTCCGTGTGCTAATAACAACTCCACTTTTTCATTGGTATGTTTGTGTCTGAAAGCGAATTTCCTTTCTGCTCCAAAACTAATTGAAGCAATAGCTCCGTCTTTCTTCAAATCCGTTTCTCCATCGCAGTGCCAGGCCATCCCTTCCTCTCCCGAATGATACAAATTGATTAAACAGGAATTAAAGGTTTCACCCGTTTCTTTTTCTATGATGGTTTTTAGTTCCAGCAATTCTTTTGTCCAGGGAGAGGCAAATTTTGTAATATTGGAATAAGTATATTCAAAAGGCCTTTCGCCATACCATGCTACTTTTCGCTTGGTGATGATTTTCTTTCCGAAAATAATAGCTTCGTCATTCCGCCATTCAATCGTGTTCATCAATTTATCGAAGTAATAATCGGCTTCTTTTTGATTGAATAACTTACCGTAATAGTTTACTGTTCCGTCATGCGGCAACCAATTTTTTGTTTTATCTGTGAGGTCGTCAAATAGTGTCATTCTTCCATTTTTCATAGGCTGCTTTCATGCAAGATCAGCATGGTCGGAAATTATTTTGTTGCTGTTCGTCCATCGTTTTGCGTTTTATACTGCAAATGTCTGAATTATACTGCTGTCATAGAACCCGAAACTTGCTGAATTGCGCCTGTAGAGTGGGGGTGAAAACTGCCGCCAATGTTCCGGTATTGGCGAAAACGGGGAGTTTATTGATTGTCCGATCCTGCTTTTATAAATACTTTTAAACCAGTCTTTTTTGCAGCCAATGGTTAAGCATTATAGCACCATAAATATTTCGTAAATGATTTGTTTGTGGCCAAACAATCTGCCGATTCCG